>JAFMQP010000084.1 GCA_017354575.1 Acidothermales bacterium
ATGTTGCCGTCGATCCACTCCATCGTCGCGCCCTCGTGCGCGATCGCCCGCTTGGTGACGAGGTTGTACACGTTGTTCGACCAGTTCTGGATGGTCGTGTACCGGCACCGCGCGTTCTTCTTCACGATGATCTCGACCACCGCGGAGTGCAGCGAGTCGCTGGAGTAGATCGGCGCCGTGCAGCCCTCGACGTAGTGCACGTAGGCGTCCTCGTCGACGATGATCAGCGTGCGCTCGAACTGGCCCATGTTCTCGGTGTTGATCCGGAAGTAGGCCTGCAGCGGGATCTCGACGTGCACGCCCTTCGGCACGTAGATGAACGAGCCGCCGGACCACACCGCGGTGTTGAGCGCGGCGAACTTGTTGTCGCCGGGCGGGATGACCGTGCCGAAGTACTCCTTGAACAGCTCCGGGTGCTCGCGCAGCGCGGTGTCGGTGTCGAGGAAGATGACGCCCTGCTGCTCGAGGTCCTCGCGGATCTGGTGGTACACGACCTCGGACTCGTACTGCGCGGCGACGCCGGCGATCAGCCGCTGCTTCTCCGCCTCGGGGATGCCGAGCTTGTCGTACGTGCTCTTGATGTCCGCGGGGAGCTCGTCCCACGACGTCGCCTGTTTCTCCGTCGACCGCACGAAGTACTTGATGTTGTCGAAGTCGATGGTGCCCAGCTCGGCACCCCACGTCGGCATCGGCTTCGTCCCGAACAGCTTGTGACCCTTGAGCCGGGTCTTCAGCATCCAGTCGGGCTCGTTCTTCATCGCCGAGATCTGACGGACACCCTCGTCGGTCAGGCCACGCTGCGCCTTGGCGCCGGCGTCGTCGGAGTCGTGCCAGCCCCACTGGTACCTGCCCAGGCCCTCGAGCTCGGGATGTGCGGTAGTCGTCATGCGGACGTCCTCCCGGACGGTCTCGTCTTCCTCTTGGTGATCTTCTCCGTGACCTGCAAGCCACGTGCGGGCACGTGGGTGGTGCATACGCCGTCGCCGCGGGCGATGGTCGCGAGTCGCTGGACATGGATGCCGAGCAGTCGCGCGAACGCCTGCGTCTCGGCCTCGCACAGCTGCGGGAACTCCGCGGCCACGTGCGCGACCGGGCAGTGGTGCTGGCACAGCTGCTCGCCGCCCGCCGCTAGCGGGGTGGCACCCACCGACGCGGCGTAGCCGTCACCGGAGAGTGCCCGCGCGAGCGCCTCGGGACGCTCGTCCTCCGGCACGTCGGCGAGGTACTGCCGGTAGCGACGCTCCAGCTCGGCGACGCGCTGCCGCGCGAACGCGGCGACCGCCTCCGGCCCGGCGATCTCGCCGACGTAGCGCAACGCGCTCGCCGCGAGGTCGTCGTAACCCTGGTAGAACGCGTCCCTGCCCGCTTCCGTGATCGCGAACGCCCGTGCCGGGCGGCCGCGACCGCGCTGGCCCTGGCACGGCGCCGTACGATCGGCGACGTAGCCGAGGTCGAGCAGCGCGTCGAGGTGCCGGCGTACCGCGGCAGGGGTGAGATCGAGCCGTTCCGCCAGATCGGCCGCGGTGACCGGGCCCAGCTCGAGCACCAGCCGGAACACGCGTTCGCGAGTACCGCGGGTGGCGTCCGCGGACTCCTGCACGGCTCCGACGTTTTTCACAACACAAGTCTGTCGTAAATCGTCCCGGCTAGCAAACACGGGTGGAGTGACCCGCGCCACGTAACCCTCTACCGGCGCCCCGCGGCGACGTTCCTAGACTCCGTGACGTGGCAGTGGAGGGCGGGCCCGCGGTCCTGGTCGAGGGCCTGACCAAGCGGTACGGCGGCACGCTCGCCCTGGACGGTGTCGGCCTCGAGGCGCCGCGCGGCGGCGTCACCGCCGTCCTCGGGCCGAACGGGGCCGGCAAGACGAGCACCGTGGAGATCTGCGAGGGCTTCCGCCGCGCGGACGGCGGCCGGGTACGGGTGCTCGGGTTGGACCCCGTCGCGGACGGCGCCGAGCTGCGGGCGCGGATGGGCGTGATGCTGCAGGACGGCGGCATCTACCCGTCGGCGCGGCCGCGTGAGCTGCTGCGTACGGTCGCGCACTGCTACGCGAAGCCCCAGGACCCGGACGAGCTGATCGACCTGCTGGGGCTCGGCCGGGTCGCGCGGAACCCGTACCGGCGGCTGTCCGGCGGCGAGAAGCAGCGGCTGGCGCTGGCGCTCGCCCTGGTGGGGCGTCCGTCGGTCGCGTTCCTGGACGAGCCGACGGCGGGCCTCGACCCGCAGGCGCGGCGCGCGACGTGGGACGTCATCGCGAACCTGCGCACGGCGGGCGTGAGCGTGCTGCTCACCACGCACTACCTCGAGGAGGCCGAGCGACTCGCCGACCACGTCGTCATCATCGACCACGGACGGGTGCTGACGGCGGGGACGCCGGCGGAGCTGACGAGCGGGCGGGAGGGCCGGCTGTCGTTCCACGCGCGCGAGGGGCTGGACGTCGACGACCTCGTCGGGCGGCTGCCGGCCGGGACGACGGCGGCGGAGTGGGCGCCTGGGCAGTACCTCGTCACGGGCGCGGGCGGGACCGTCGGCCCCGACACCCTCGCCCAGGTGACCGCGTGGTGCGCCGAGCACGACGTGCTCGCCGAGGACATCGCCGTCGGCAGGCGGACGCTGGAGGACGTCTTCCTCGACCTGACCGGACGGGAGCTCCGCCCGTGAGCCTCGACCTGTCGCCCGCGCCCGGCGCGGCTCCCCCGGTACGGCGCGTCCTCGCGTACGCGGGTCTCGAGCTGCGGCAGCAGCTGCGCAACGGCGAGCAGCTGCTGCTCACCCTCGTCATCCCCGTCGGCGCGCTCGTCCTGTTCGCGACCGTGCCGGTCCTGCGGCACGGCGCGGACCGGGTGGACGCGCTCACGCCGGGCATCATGGCGCTCGCGGTCATGTCCACGGCGTTCACGGGCCAGGCGATCGCCACGGGTTTCGAGCGCAGGTACGGCGCGCTCAAGCGGATGGGTGCCACTCCGCTCGGCCGCGGCGGGCTGCTCGCCGGCAAGACGCTCGCCGTGCTGGCCGTCGAGCTGCTCCAGCTCGCCGTGATCTGCGGCGTCGCGGCCGGCCTCGGCTGGCGGCCGCGAGGCGACGTCGCGGTCGTCGTGCTCCTGCTCGTGCTCGGCACGGCGACGTTCAGCGGGTTCGGCCTGCTGCTCGCCGGGACACTGCGCGCGGAGGCCACGCTCGCCACCGCGAACCTCGTCTACGTCGTCCTGCTTGTCGTGGGCGGCATCGTGCTGCCGCTGCGGACGTTCCCGCACGGCCTCGCGACCGCGCTGCGGGCGCTGCCGGTCAACGCACTCGCCGAGGGGCTGCGCGCGGTGCTCGAGACGGGCGCCGGCTTCCCGTTCACGGACGTCCTGGTGCTGGCGGCGTGGGCCGCGGCCGGTCTGCTGCTGGCGTCCCGCACGTTCCGCTGGGAGTGAGGCGGCGCCGTGGCCGTGGACCCTGCGGCCGCGCCGCGGATCCGGGTTTCTAGCATGAACGCGTGACGACGTCCTCTCCCTCGCCGCTGTCCGCGTCGCTTCGGTCGCTGCTTGCGTGGGAGCCGTCGTCGGTCGCGATGCGACGCAGCGCGCTCGCGGCCGTCGTCGCGAACATCGCGATCGCGGTCAGCGGCGCGGTGGTGCGGGTGACCAGTTCCGGCCTGGGCTGCCCGAACTGGCCGCGCTGCACCGGCGAGAGCCTCGTCCCCGTGCGCAACGCCGAACACCCCGCGCTCAACATGGCGATCGAGTTCGGCAACCGACTGTTCGGCGTCGCCGTCTTCGTCGCCATCGTGCTGTGCCTGCTCGTCGCGGTCCGGATGCGGCCACGCCGGCGCACCCTGGTCGTCCTCGCGGCGCTGCTCCCCGCCGGCTGGGTCCTGCAGGCGGTGATCGGCGGGCTCAGCGTCTGGTACGCGCTCAGCCCGGGCTGGATCACCGCGCACTTCCTCGGCTCTGTCGTGATGATCACGATCGCGGTGGCGCTGCACGTCAGGTCGCAGGAGGGTGACGCCGTACCGGTGCGCACCGTCGGCAGCTGGCCGCGCCGCATCGCGTACCTGCTCGTCGCCGACGTCGTGTGCGTGCTCGTCGCCGGCACCGTCGTCACCGGCAGCGGCCCGCACGCGGGGGACGCGAGCTCGCCGCGGTACCCGTTCCGCCTCGACCAGGTCGCCCACGTGCACGCGGCGTTCGGCTACGTGCTCGTCGCGCTCACGGTCACGCTGCTCGTGCTGCTCCACCGCCGGGGCAGCGACCGCGTGATGCGCACCCGGACACTGCAGCTCGCCGCCGTCGTCCTGGCCCAGGGCGTCATCGGCTACGTGCAGTACTTCACCGGGGTGCCGTCAGCGCTCGTCGTCCTGCACGTGCTCGGCGCGTGCGTGCTGTGGGCAGCGGTGCTGCGGGTGCGGTTCGCCACCCGCACCCGGGCCGCCGTTCCTCTCCCATGATCATGGAGGAGGTGGCCCGGCAGGGTCAGTACGGCCGGTGCTGACCGTACGGCGGCTGCTGGCCGGGCGGCGGGCCGTACGGTCCCTGGCCGTGGTGACCCGGCATCGGCTGCATCGGCGGACGGCCGTGCTGCGGCGGCGGGCCCTGCTGCGGCGGTGCCTGGGGAGGCATGCCCTGCGGCGCGCCGGGGCCGTAGCCGGGCCCGGGACCCGCGGGCGGTCGCCCGCCCTGGGCCTTCGGGCGCGGCGGAGGCGGCAGTGCCCCCTCGATCTCGGTGAGGTTGCGGGCGATGCCGTCGTTACCGGGGAACGTCCGCTTGGACAGCATCAGCAGCCGTACCAGCGCCTCCCGGCGTGGCCCGTACTCGGGGCCGACGGTGCCGCGCGCGGCCTTGTCGTCGAGCATCGCGAGCTCGGTGCCGGCCTGCTGGTAGTCGCGCATCAGCCGGCGCATCTTCCGCCTGGCCTTCATCGTCGACAGCAGCATGATCTCGTCCGGGTGGAACACGCCCGCCGGGATGTACGGGCTCAGGTACGTCTGCATCAGGCCGAGGACGCGCTTGCGGTCGAAGTACGCGATGAGGATGTTGGCCACCAGCACCGGCACCATGATGAGCAGGTAGTACGCGCCGAGACCGATGATCCCCAGCGTGCCGGTGGCACCGTTCCACAGCCCGTGCAGGATCATCGCGACGACGACGCCGGCGATGGGCAGCAGCCACCGTGCGGCGGTGTCGCGCTTGAGCGCCGCGTAGCCCATCGCGATGCCCGTCGCGGACGTGAACAGCGGGTGCGCCAGCGGCGAGAAGATGCCGCGCATGACGAACGTGCCGATGAGGCTGCCCGCACCCGAGTGCAGCGCGGTGCCGTAGTAGACGATGTTCTCGCTCATCGCGAAGCCGAGGCCGACCATGCCGGCGTAGACGATGCCGTCGGTCGGGCCGTCCAGCTCGGTCTTCCGCACGTGCAGGATGAGGAAGATGATCAGGCCCTTGCCGAGTTCCTCGGCGAACGGCGCGACGACCGCGGCGCCGAACAGCTTGTTCGGGTTCACCAGGCCGACGCTGAACTCGATCGCGAGCGCGATGACGACCGCGACGGCCGCGCCCCACAGGAAGGTGAGGACCAGGTTCCTGGTGGGCTCCGGTTCCAGCCGGTCCAGGCTCAGCACCGCGAAGATCAGCAGCGGCACCGGCAGCAACGCGAAGAGCAGCCCGAGCAGCAGGCCGCCGACGCCGCCGGCGAGCAGCCCGTAGACGAGGGCGACCAGGCCGCACAGGCCGATGCCCACCCAGCCGAGCACGGCCAGCGTCGGGCGTCGCGGTGACGTCCGCCCGTCCAGCGCCGTCTTGACCCAGTCACTCATCGTTCGTTCCCCTCGGCACTTGCCCCAATGGCCGCACCAGCGTAGCGGCTGTCCCGCTGGGCTTTCCCCCGGATACGGCCCGTCACGACCGCGGGTTCAGTGGACGAGGGCGTCGACGGCGACCGCGACGAACAGCAGGGCCGCGTACATGTTGGACCAGTGGAACAGCCGCATCGGCCTGAGCAGGGCGACGCTCTGCACGTCCCCGTGGGCACGCCGCAGCAGGGCGACGTTCTCGGCGAGAAGCACCGCGCCGAGCACGGCGGCGCTCGCCACGTAGACCGGACCGGTGTGCGCCAGCGGCCAGAGCAGCAGCGAGCTCGCGACGGTGAGGACGCTGTAGGCGAGCATCCGCCGCGCGACCTGTACCGGCGTGGCGACGACCGGCAGCATCGGCACGCCGGCCGCGGCGTAGTCGTCGCGGTAGCGCATGGCCAGCGCCCAGGTGTGCGGCGGCGTCCAGAAGAAGACGACGAGGAACAGCGCGACCGGCGCGAGCGACAGCCGTCCGGTGACGGCGGTCCAGCCGATGACGGTCGGGAAGCAGCCGGCGATGCCGCCCCACACGATGTTCGCGGACGTCCTGCGCTTCAGCAGGGCGGAGTAGACGAGGACGTAGAACAGGTTGGCCCCGAGCGCCAGCCACGCCGAGAGCGGGTTGACGGCGAGCGCCAGCCACACGGTCGACACCACGCCGAGCACGACGCCGAAGACCAGCGCCTCCCGCGGCGACACCGACGCCGTCGGCAGCGGCCGGCGCCTGGTGCGGCGCATCGCGAGGTCGATGTCGCGGTCGATGTAGCAGTTGAGCGCGTTCGCGCTGCCCGCCGACAGGGTGCCCCCGACCAGCGTCGCGACGACCGGCCACAACGGCGGCAGTCCGCGTGCCGCGAGGAACATCACCGGCACCGTGGTGATGAGCAGCAGCTCGATGATCCGCGGCTTCGTCAGCCCCGCGTACGCGCGTACGGTCACGCCGAACGATCGCGGCACCACGTGGTCGGTGGCGTCGAGCTCACGCGGTCGACTGGTGACGGCGGTCATCGAAGCGCCGAGCGGTTGGGCACGTACACCTCAAATGGTTTCCGACGGGGTGGGCCTGGCTAGCCCACTCTAGTCGCGGCCGGCCCGAGCACGGCCACGACCCTGCCGGGAATCCCCCGCGCGGGGGTGACCGGGTCTCACGCTGCGGCGATAGGCTCACCAGCGGTGGTCTCCCGGTGGGAAATCGCGCGATCCGCAGGCACGAGGAGAGGAGCTGCGCTCGTGGGCGCATCAGCAGGACCGGGGCTCGAATGGGCCGACGTCGACGCGAAGGCCGTCGACGTCATCCGCGCACTGGCGATGGACGCGGTCGAGAAGGTGGGCAGCGGCCATCCCGGCACGGCGATGAGCCTCGCCCCGGCCGCGTACCTGCTCTACCAGCGGCTGCTGCGGCACGACCCTGCCGACCCGCAGTGGATCGGCCGCGACCGGTTCGTGCTCTCCTGCGGTCACTCCAGCCTGACCCTCTACATCCAGCTCTACCTCTCCGGGTACGGGCTCACGCTGGACGACATCGAGGCGTACCGCAGCTGGAACAGCCTCACCCCTGGGCATCCCGAGTACGGGCACACCGTCGGCGTCGAGACCACCACGGGCCCGCTGGGCCAGGGCATCAGCACCGCGGTCGGCATGGCCATGGGCGCCCGTCGCGTCCGCGGCATGTTCGACCCGGACGCCGCCCAGGGCGAGAGCGTCTTCGACCACACGGTCTGGGTGTTCGCCTCGGACGGCGACATGCAGGAGGGCATCTCCAGCGAGGCGTGCAGCCTCGCCGGGCACCAGCGGCTCGGCAACCTGGTCGTGCTATACGACGACAACCACATCTCCATCGACGGCGACACCGACGTCGCCTTCAGCGAGGACGTGCCGAAGCGGTTCGAGGCCTACGGCTGGCACACCCAGCGGGTCGACGACGTCAACGACGTGCAGGCGCTGCACCGCGCGCTCGTCGCGGCGCGCGACGTCACCGACCGGCCGTCGCTGATCGACGTCCGCTCGATCATCGGGTGGCCCGCACCGGACGCGCAGAACACCGGCGCCGCGCACGGCGCGGCCCTCGGCGCCGAGGAGGTCGCGGCCACCAAGCGGGTGCTCGGCTTCGACCCGGACAAGTCGTTCTGGGTGCCGGACGAGGTCCTCGACCACACCCGGCAGGTGGCACAGCGCGGCCGCGAGCTGCACAAGGAGTGGGACATCCGCTACCAGGCCTGGCGGGACGCGAACGCCGAGCGTGCCGCCGAGCTCGACCGCCTCGCCGTGCGCCGGCTCCCCGAGGGCTGGACCGCGAAGCTGCCGACCTTCGAGGCCGGCAAGACCGTCGCGACGCGGAAGGCGTCCGGCGAGGTGATCAACGCGATCGCGCCGGTGCTGCCCGAGCTGTGGGGCGGCTCGGCCGACCTCACCGGCTCGAACAACACCCTGATCAAGGGCGAGCCGGCGTTCCTGCCCGAGGAGCACGGCGGCTCGCCGTACGGCCGCAACATCCACTTCGGCGTCCGCGAGCACGCGATGGGCGCGGCACTGTCCGGCATCGTGCTGGCGGGCTTCACCCGCCCGTACGGCGGCACGTTCCTCACCTTCAGCGACTACATGCGCGGGTCGGTGCGGCTCGCCGCGCTGATGGGCATCCCGGCGCTCTACGTCTGGACCCACGACTCGATCGGCCTCGGCGAGGACGGCCCGACGCACCAGCCGATCGAGCACTACGCCGCGCTCCGCGCGATCCCCGGTCTCGACGTCGTCCGCCCCGCGGACGCCAACGAGACCGCGATCGCGTGGCGGACCATCCTGGAGCACACCGACCGGCCCGCGGGCCTGCTGCTCACCCGGCAGGGTGTGCCGACCTTCGACCGCTCGCAGGGCGGGTTCGGCTCGGCCGAGGGCGTCGGGCGGGGCGGCTACGTACTCGCCGACGCCGAGGGCGGGCTGCCGCGGGTCGTCCTCGTCGCGACCGGCAGCGAGGTGCAGATCGCGGTCGCGGCACGGGAGCGGCTGCAGGCCGAGGGCACGCCTGCGCGCGTGGTGTCGATGCCGTGCCTGGAGTGGTTCCAGGAGCAGGACCAGGCCTACCGCGACACCGTCCTGCCACCTGCCGTTCGCGCGCGGGTCTCCGTCGAGGCGGGTGTCGCGCAGGGTTGGCGGGAGATCGTCGGAGAGGCCGGCGAGTGTGTGAGTCTGGAACACTACGGCGCGTCGGCCGACTACAAGGTGCTGTACGAGCAGTACGGCCTCACCGCCGAGCGGGTCGTGGCCGCGGCGCACTCTAGCCTGCAGCGGGCGTGAACGCAACGGGAGGAACAGCATGAGTGAGATCCTGGCCAAGCTCTCGGCCGAGGGTGTGGCGATCTGGCTGGACGACATATCCCGGGAGCGACTCGCCTCGGGCAACCTCGCCGACCTGGTGCAGAACCAGCACGTCGTCGGCGTCACGAGCAACCCGACCATCTTCCAGAAGGCGATCACCGGCTCGGACAAGTACGACGAGCAGGTACGCGACCTCGCCGTCCGCCGGGTCGACGTGGGCGAGGCGCTGCGGATGATCACGACGTACGACGTGCGCTGGGCCTGCGACGTGCTCCGTCCCGTCTACGACGCGACCGACGGCGTCGACGGCCGGGTGTCGATCGAGGTCGACCCGCGGCTCGCCAACGACACCGAGGCGACCATCGCCGAGGCGCGGCAGCTGTGGTGGCTTGTCGACCGGCCGAACCTGTTCGTCAAGATCCCCGCGACGGTCGAGGGCCTGCCCGCGATCAGCCAGTGCCTCGCCGAGGGCATCAGCATCAACGTCACGCTGATCTTCTCCCTGCAGCGCTACGCCGACGTCATCGACGCGTTCTTCGAGGGCCTCGAGCGGGCGCGCAGGGTCGGCCGCGACCTGTCCGTCATCGGCTCGGTCGCGTCGTTCTTCGTCAGCCGGGTCGACACCGAGGTCGACAAGCGGCTGGAGAAGATCGGCGGCGACGAGGCGCAGGCACTGCGCGGCAAGGCCGCGATCGCCAACGCCCGGCTGGCCTACGAGCTGTACGAGCAGAAGTGCACCACCGACCGGTGGCAGCAGCTGGCCCGGGCCGGCGCGAAGCCGCAGCGCCCGCTGTGGGCGTCCACAAGCACAAAGGACCCGTCGCTGCCCGACACGGTCTACGTCGACGAGCTGGTCACCCGCGGCGTCGTCAACACGATGCCGGAGGCGACCATCCACGCCACCGCCGACCACGGCCACATCAGCGGCGACACCGTGCACGCGGGCTACGAGAGGGCGAAGAAGGTGCTCGCCGACCTCGAGCGGATCGGCGTCTCGTACGACGACGTCGTGCGCGTCCTCGAGGAGGAGGGCGTGGAGAAGTTCGCCAACTCGTGGAACGACCTCGTCGGCGGCGTCACCCAGGAGCTCGAGCGCCTCGCCCCCGCCGGGACGTGAGCCCACCCCCTGGTTGATCATGTTCTCATGATCAACCAGTGCTTCGCACGACGTGCAGGGCGTGGGAAGCCGTGGTTCGGCGTGTGAAGCCCGTAGACCGGAAGGGACACGCATGAGCGTCAGCGTCACGGGCGCGACCGACGAGGCGGTGCTCGGCACCCTCGTCGAGGACCGGGTCGCGAGCAGGGTCGCCGCGGGTGACCCGACGCTGTGGGGGCCGGACGCCGAGCACGAGGCGTCCATCCGGCTCGGCTGGGTCGACCTGGCCAGGACGTCGCGGCCGCTGCTCGCGGAGATCGACGCGCTGCGGGCGGAGCTGCGCGACGAGGGCGTCGACCACATCGTGCTCTCCGGCATGGGCGGGTCGTCACTCGCGCCCGAGGTGATCACGGCGACGGCCGGCGTCCCGCTGACCGTCCTCGACAGCACCGACCCGGGCTACATCCGCCGCGCGCTGGGCGACCGGCTCGACCGCACGGCCGTCGTGGTGTCCAGCAAGTCGGGCACCACCGTCGAGACCGACAGCCACCGCCGCGCGTACGTCGAGGCGTTCACCGCGGCGGGCATCGACCCGGCCCGCCGGATCGTGGTCGTCACCGACCCCGGCTCGCCACTCGTCGACCTGGCGAAGGCCGAGGGCTACCGCAAGGTCTTCCTCGCGAACCCGGACGTGGGCGGCCGCTACAGCGCGCTCACCGCGTTCGGCCTCGTCCCCGCCGGCCTCGCGGGCGTGGACGTCTCGCAGCTGCTCGACGACGCGGAGGAGGTCATGCCGGCGCTCGCGGCGGACGCCCCCGACAACCCGGCGCTCCGGCTCGCCGCCGCGCTGGGCGCCGCCCACCAGGCCGGGCGGGAGAAGGTCGTGCTCGGCGCGGGCGACACCGCCATCGCCGGGTTCGCGGCGTGGGCCGAGCAGCTGATCGCGGAGTCCACGGGCAAGCTCGGCAAGGGCCTGCTGCCCGTCGACGTGGGCCCGGCCGCGGACACCTCACCTGGCTGGGGGCGATTCCGGGGGCGGCGGAGCGGTAACGGTCCCAAGCCGGGCAACGAGGCCACCCGGGTGTCGATCGGCGGGTCCGACGCCGGGCCCGACCTCGTCGCCGACGGGCCACTGGGCGCGCAGATGCTGCTGTGGGAGACGGCCGTCGCGGTCGCCGGCCGGATCATCGGCATCAACCCGTTCGACCAGCCCAACGTCGAGGAGGCGAAGAAGCAGGCGCGTTCGCTGCTCGACAACCCGAGCGCGGGTGACGGGCTGCCGCTCGCGTTCACCGAGGGCGCCGTCGAGGTCT
>JAFMQP010000346.1 GCA_017354575.1 Acidothermales bacterium
GGCGAACACGGCGCGCAGCCGCGGCGCCTCGGCCGCGAGCCGGCGCGCGGCGGCGGCGTCGAGCGGCGTGTGCCTGCGGCCGTCGCGGGTGGTGCCGCGCAGCGCGGTGGTGACGGCATCGGTCAGCTCGGCACCCGTCGGCGGCCGGTAGTCACGGCCGCGCGCGCGGCCCGGCGTCGCCACGTTCACCAGTGCGACGGCCACCGTCACGACCGTGTCCATGTGACTGTTGAAGTCCACTTGACCAGTTACGCCTCCTCGTCTAGGTTCGTCACCGACAAAGGCACCTACGACAGTAACGGAGTCACCATGCTCGACACCAGCGTCGCCGCCACCTGGATCGAACGGTGGGACCGGCAGCAGGAGACGTTCCTCACCGACCGCGAGGAGCGGTTCCAGGTCATCGCCGACGTGGTCGAGACGGTGGCGGACCGCCCTGACCCGCTCGTCGTCGACCTCGGCTGCGGGCCCGGCTCGCTCTCGGCCCGCGTGCTCGACCGGGTCCCGGGCGCCGAGGTCGTCGGCGTGGACGCCGACCCGCTGCTGCTCGGCCTCGCGGCGGCGGCGTACGGGCACCGGCGCGGCCTGCGTTTCGTCGACGCCGACCTGCGCCGGCCGGGCTGGACCGACGTGCTGGCGCTCACCCGTCGCGTCGACGCCGTGGTCAGCACGACGGCGCTGCACTGGCTGCACGAGGACGAGCTCGCCGCGACGTTCCGCGCCGTCGCGGGCCTGCTGCGTCCCGGCGGTGTGTTCGTCGACGGCGACCACTTCTACGACGCGGCGACCACACGGTTGGCCGCGCTCAGCCGCGTGGTGGGGGACGGCGTGGCGAGGCGTGCGGGCGTCGTGTCGGACGACACGGCGTGGAGCACGTGGTGGCGGGACGCCGAAGCCGACCCGCACCTGGCCGAGCTCGTGGCATCCCGCGCCGCCCGGCCACTCGAGCACGGTGACAACACCGTCGACTACGCCGATAATCTGCGGCTGCTTACGAACGCCGGCTTCGCCGAGTCCGGCACGGTCTGGCAGCACGGCGCGGACCGGGTCCTCGTCGCCGCCGTTGCGTAGGCGGGACCGGCTCGCGCCTCCTCCACTTCACATGGCGCGGCTCCACTTCACATGGCGCCACCGGACTTCACATGGCGCGGCTCGATCGGAACCGGGGCGATCCCGGCGAATCTCGAGTCGCGCCAGGTAAGGACGAGCGGCGCCATGTGAAGTGACCCTGGGGGCGCACTGCGGGCGAGCCGCTTATTGGAGGTGGGCGGGAGGATGACGCGGTGCGGGCGGTTAGAGCAGGGTCGGGCTCAGCGACGCCGCCGCCAGGCGGGCGGCCTGGCGGACCTCCTGCTCCCGGTCCTCGACCAGGGGAGCGAGCACCCGCCACGCCGCCTCCTGGTGCACCCGGGCGGAGCGGCTGCCGAGGGCGCGGGCGACGGCCCAGCGGGTCTGCGGGTCGGGCGCGCTGGCGAGGGCGCCAAGCCAGGACAGGGTGAGGTCCGGGTGGTAGCGCAGCATCCCGTCGCCGATCGCGACGGGGGCGAGCAGGTACCTGACGTCCTCCGACGGGTCCGACATCAACGGCGTCAGGGCGTCGAGCAGGCGGCGTGCCGTCGCGGTGTCGGCGGACGCGGCCGCCCAGCCGGTGCCGACCGCGGCCGCGCGCCGGGCCTCGACCGACGAGTGCCCCGCCCAGCGCCGCACCACGTCCGCGCCGTCGGTGTAGGACGTGACAAGCTCGGCGATCGCCAGCGCCACCCAGTCGCGCACCGCCGGCGACTCGTCCCTGGCGAGGCGGCGCAGCCGCGCCTCCGCCGCCGACGCGCGCACCAGCCACGCGGACGGCACGAGCAGCGCGGCGACCTGTCGGGCCGACGGTTCTGACGAGTCGGCGAGCCCGCGCAGCAGCGGCCAGTCGGGCGGACGCAGCCAGCGGACCAGGAACATCTTCAGCGCGTCGGGTGCGGTGCCCGTGGACAGCTCGGTGTAGCTGCGCAGCACCTTCTCGACCTGAACGGGATCGCGCGTCGCACAGGCCCGGATGGCCTCGTGTCGCCAAGCGGTGCGCGACAAAGCGATGACTCCTGGCTGCGAGTGGGCGGACCGGCGGCGTCACCGTCACACATACGCCGTCCCCCGCACTGGCAGGGTAGACGAGGACCGTACCGGTCGAAAGGCAATGACGGTGGGTGTCCGGTTCGTTGCGGCAAGACTTTACGGCGTCGCACCGTCGGCACCGCGCGGGGACCCGGGTGCTGGACAATGGGTCCCGTGCTATCGGACACTCGCCGCCGCGACATCGTGCTGCTCGGCTCGACCGGGTCGATCGGGGTGCAGGCGCTCGACGTCGTCGCGCGCAACCCGGATGCGTTCCGGGTGGTCGGCCTGGCGGCCGGTGGCAAGCACCCGCAGGAGCTCGCCAGGCAGGCGCTCGAGCTCGGCGTGGCCGCGGTCGCGGTCACCAGGACGTCGGCCGTGCAGGACATCCAGCTCGCGATGTACGCGGAGGCGCAGGAGCGCGGGTACGCGCGCGGCGAGTTCAAGCTGCCGCGGATCCTCGCCGGGCCCTCCGCCGCCGCGGAGCTCGCGGCATGGCCGTGCGACACCGTGCTGAACGCGATCGACGGCGCTGCCGGGCTGGAACCGACGCTGGTCGCGCTGCGCGAGGACCGGACGCTCGCGCTCGCGAACAAGGAGTCGCTCATCATCGGCGGCCCGCTCGTCCGCGACCTCGCCGAGCCGGGCCAGATCGTCCCCGTCGACTCCGAGCACTCGGCGCTCGCCCAGTGCCTGCGGTCGGGCGAGCACGCCGAGGTGCGCACGCTCGTGCTCACCGCGAGCGGCGGCCCGTTCCGCGGTAGGTCGCGTGACGAGCTGACCGACGTGACGCCGGAGCAGGCGCTCGCCCACCCGACCTGGCGGATGGGCCCGCTGGTGACGGTGAACAGCGCGACGCTGGTCAACAAGGCGCTCGAGGTGATCGAGGCGCACCTGCTGTTCGACGTGCCGCTCGACCGCATCGCCGTCACCGTCCACCCGCAGTCGTACGTCCATTCGATGGTGGAGTTCGTCGACGGGTCGACGCTCGCCCAGTGTTCGCCGCCGGACATGCGGCTGCCGATCTCGCTCGCACTCGGCTGGCCGCACCGGGTCGCCGACGCCGCACCGCCTGTCGACTGGAGCGCGGCGCACACCTGGGAGTTCCTGCCGCTCGACGACGACGCCTTCCCCGCGGTCCGCCTGGCGAGGGAGGTCGGCGCCGCGGGCGGCACATTCCCGGCTGTCTACAATGCCGCGAACGAGGTGTGCGTGGCCGCCTTCCTCGACAACCGGCTGCCTTTCCTCGGTATCGTCGACACCGTTCAGCGGGTGGTCGCCGCCCATCAGGACGCCGGGGGGTCCGCCGCGGACACGCTGAGCCTGGAATCGGTGCTCGCCGCCGACGACTGGGCACGCGGCAAGGCACGCGAGATCGCGGGAATCCAAGAGAGGTAGGCAGCCCAGATGTCCCAGTTCGCGGTGTTGGGCGTGACGGGCATCGTGGCGTTCTGCCTCGCGCTCGGTTTCTCCGTCATGCTGCACGAGGCCGGGCACTTCCTGTTCGCGAAGAAGTTCGGGATGAAGGCCACCGAGTTCTTCATCGGCTTCGGGCCCAGGATCTGGTCGAAGGTCCGAGGCGAGACCGAGTACGGCGTCAAGGCGATCCCCGCGGGCGGCTACGTCAAGATCGTCGGGATGACGCCGTTGGAGGAGATCCCTCCCGGCGACGAGACGCGCGCGTTCTACCGGCAGCGGCCGTGGCACCGGTTCATCGTGCTCATCGCCGGTTCGGCCACCCACTTCCTCATCGGCATCATCCTGTTGCTGGTCCTGGTGATGGGCGTCGGCCTGCCCATCCAGACCCAGACGCTCACCATGCAGGCGGTCAGCACGTGCGTGCCCACGACCAACCAGAGCGACTGCACGCAGAACTCGGCCAGGTCCCCGGCGGCGAAGGCGGGGCTGAAGCCGGGCGACCGGATCACCGGCTTCAACGGCAGGCCGGTGAACAGCTGGGAGGAGGTCAGCAGGGACCT
>JAFMQP010000085.1 GCA_017354575.1 Acidothermales bacterium
GGCGACGACCGGCAGTGCCGCCAGGATCAGCCGGCGCGGCCGGTCCGGCAGCCACGCGGGGTGCGGCAACCGGAAGTAGTGCCGGCAGAGCAGGAACGGCACCGCGGACGAGAACACCGGGTGGTAGACGAGCACGAGGAAGAACAGCTCGTAACTGCCGAACCCGCCCAGCATGGGCAGCACCGGCTGCCACGACTCCGGATGACCCCAGACCACCTTCGTGATGAACGACTCGGTGCCGACGCCGATGAGCGCGCCGAACAGGTAGAGGGTACGGAACGACAGCGGTCCGACCCGCGCCGCGACGCCGAGCAGGACGAGCCAGTAGGGCCCGTACGCCAGCAGGTTCAACGGCACGACGAACGGGATCGGGCTGGAACTGCTCACGAACTCCGCCGTCAGCAGCGCGACCACCACCACACAGGCGTATCCCGCGGCCGCGCCGAAGAACCGCCTCATGCGGTCGTCACTCCCATCGCCGTGAAGGGCACCCTCACCGCATCATGGCGCGGAGAGGGTGCCCTCACAGGTGGTTAGCTGAGCGTGACCGGGGACTATTGGGCCCTGTCGACGAACCGGCTCGTGTACGTCTTGTTCAGGTCGAGGCTCGACTTCTTCGCCTGAACCTGCGGGTTGCAGGGTGCACGCGAGGTCGACCGCGTCCTGCTCGCGCCGTTCATCAAGGGAGTCAACGCGATCCCGCGTATCGTCCTGGCGTCAGTCGTCAACGTCGACCGCGGGACGCTCGGCGAGTCGGCGCGCGGCAAGGTGCCGTTGCGGGACGCGGGCGGGAACGTCGTCGGCGAGGTCAGCGTCGGCATCGCGATCTCCCGTGTCGGCACGGCGATGCGGCTGCAGGCGTTCCAGTACGGGCTGCTGCTCGCCGGTGCGCTGCTGATCGGGGCGACAGGGACGGCGCTCATCGTCCGGCGGCTGCGCCGGCACACCTGGGGACTGCAACCGGAGGAGATCGCCGACCTGCTGCGCGACCACACCGCCGTGGTCGAGGGCGTACGAGACGGCGTCGTCGCCGTGGACGCCGACGGCCGGGTGACGGTCTGCAACGAGGAGGCCGGCCGGCTGCTCGGCCGCACCCTGCGCCGCGGGGACGACGTACGCACCGCCGGGCTGTCCCCCGCGGCGGTAGCGCTGTTCACGGACGAGCCGCCGCCGGACAACGCGATGCGGCCGCTCGGCGACCGCGTCGTCCGTGCGTTGCGCGTGCCCGTCGAGCGGGACGGCCGGCACCTCGGTGCGGTGCTGACCCTGCGCGACCGCAGTGACCTGGACCAGCTGGGCCGTGAGCGCGAGGCCACCCGGGCGCTCATCGACGCGCTGCGCGCGCAGGCGCACGAGTACACCAACCGGCTGCACCTGCTCACCGGGCTGCTCGGCATCGGCCACGCGGACGAGGCGCGGGAGTACCTGACCCAGCTGCGCACCGAGGCCGAGTCGACGCAGCAGCTGGTCGAGCCTTACCTGGACGGCCTGCTCGCGGCGAAGTCGGCGCTGGCGTCCGAGCAGGGCGTGCGGCTGGAGCTCTCCGGCGACTCGATGGTCACGGGCCGGCTGAGCTCGCCGCTCGACGTCGTGACCGTCGTGGGGAACCTGCTCGACAACGCGGTCACGGCCGCGGCACGCGGCGACCGGGGTCCCGCGAAGGTGGAGGTCGACCTGCTCTCGTCCGGCGACGACCTGCACGTGCAGGTGCGCGACAGCGGGCGGGGCGTACCGGCCGAGCACGTCGGGGACCTGTTCGCACCGGGCTACACCACGCGCGACGACGGCGACGGCAGGCACGGGCTCGGCCTGGTGCTGGCGCGGCAGACCGCGCGGCGCAGGGGCGGCGACGTCGTACTGACACACGCGGGCGACGCGACCCGCGGCGCGACGTTCACCGCGGTGCTCCCCGGCGTCGTGTCGACGCGACCCGCTCGTCCCCAGGTACAGGAGACCGTGCGGTGACGCGCCCGTCCGCCCGTCTCCGTAACGGGAACGCTCGTGTCGCGCGCTGCCGGAGCGCACCGACCGGCGGGAGGATCGCGTGATCCGGGTGCTCGTCGTCGACGACGACTTCCGGGTCGCCGACCTGCACGCGTCGATCGTGCGCAAGCTGCCGTCGTTCGAGGTCGTCGCGATCGCGCACACCGCCGCGCAGGCGGTGGCGTCCGCACAGCTGCACCGGCCCGACCTGGTGCTGCTCGACGAGTACCTGCCCGACCGCTGCGGCACCGACGTGCTCGGCGACCTCGACGGCGACGTGCTCATGCTCTCGGCGGCGAACGACGGCGGGACGGTGCGCAGGGCGCTGTCCGGCGGGATCGTGCACTACCTGAAGAAGCCGTTCACGCCGGCGCAGCTCGTCGAACGGCTGGTGGCGTACGCACGGTTCGCCGAGCACCTGTCGCCCCAGCGGCGGCTCGACCAGGCCGGCATCGACCGTGCGCTCGCGATGCTGCGCGCGACCGACGCCACGCGCTCGCGCTCGGGCGAGGAGGAGAACCTCACCGCGCGTCGGATCAGGGACGCCGTCGTCGGCGCCGATGAGCCGTTGACCGCCACCGACGTCGCGTCCGCCATCGGCGTATCGCGCGCCACCGCGCAACGGCACCTGGCCCGGCTGGCCCGCGGCGGCGCCGTCAGGCTGAGCCTCCGCTACGGCACCGCCGGCCGCCCGGAACACCTCTACGGCCCGCTCTGACGCCCGACCCGGCACGGGACGCGACGGAGGGCGGCCCTTCCGGGACCGCCCTCCGTGCCAGAACCGCTGAGCGCGTGGCTCAGAAGTCCATGCCGCCGCCGCCGTCAGGCATGGCGGGGGCCTTCTCCTTCTCGGGCTTGTCGGCGACCACAGCCTCGGTGGTGAGGAACAGGCCGGCGATCGAGCCCGCGTTCTGCAGGGCCGAGCGCGTGACCTTGGTCGGCTCGATGATGCCGGTCTTCATCATGTCGACGTACTCACCGGTCGCCGCGTTCAGGCCCTGGCCCTTGCCCAGCGAACGGATCTTCTCGACGACGACACCGCCCTCGAGACCGGCGTTGTGCGCGATCTGGACGGCCGGAGCCTTGAGCGCGGTCTTCACGATGAGCGCACCGGTCAGCTCGTCACCTTCGAGGTCGATCTTGTCGAACGCACCCTCCGAGGCGAGCAGCGCGACGCCACCGCCCGGCAGGACACCCTCCTCGACGGCCGCCTTCGCGTTGCGGACGGCGTCCTCGATGCGGTGCTTGCGCTCCTTCAGCTCCACCTCGGTGGCGGCACCGACCTTGATGACCGCGACGCCGCCGGCCAGCTTGGCCAGCCGCTCCTGCAGCTTCTCGCGGTCGTAGTCGGAGTCGCTGTTCTCGATCTCGGTACGGATCTCACGGACCCGGCCCTCGATCTGCTCCGCGTCACCGGCACCGTCGACGATGGTGGTCTCGTCCTTGGTGACGACGACCTTGCGGGCGCGGCCGAGCAGCTCGAGGTCGGCGTTCTCCAGCTTGAGGCCGACGTCCTCGCTGATGACCTGGCCACCGGTGAGGATGGCCATGTCCTGCAGCATCGCCTTGCGGCGGTCGCCGAAGCCGGGGGCCTTGACGGCTACCGACTTGAACGTGCCACGGATCTTGTTGACGACCAGCGTCGCGAGCGCCTCGCCCTCGACGTCCTCGGAGATGATCAGCAGCGACTTGCCGCCCTGCATGACCTTCTCGAGAACCGGCAGCATGTCCTTGACGGCCGAGATCTTGCCCTGGTGGAGCAGGATGTACGGGTCGTCGAGGACGGCCTCCATGCGGTCGTTGTCGGTCACGAAGTAACCGCTGATGTAACCCTTGTCGAAGCGCATGCCCTCGGTGAGCTCCAGCTCGAGGCCGAAGGTGTTGCTCTCCTCGACGGTGATGACGCCTTCCTTGCCGACCTTGTCCATCGCCTCGGCGATGATCTCGCCGACACTGGTGTCGGCGGCGGAGATCGACGCGGTGGACGCGATCTGCTCCTTGGTCTCGACGTCCTTGCTCTGCTTGGACAGCTCCTCGGAGACACGCTCGACGGCGACCTCGATGCCCTTCTTCAGCGACATCGGGTTCGCGCCGGCGGCCACGTTGCGCAGACCCTCGCGGACGAGCGCCTGGGCGAGCACGGTCGCGGTCGTCGTACCGTCACCGGCCACGTCGTCGGTCTTCTTCGCGACCTCCTTGACGAGCTCGGCGCCGATCTTCTCCCACGGGTCCTCGAGCTCGATCTCCTTGGCGATGCTCACACCGTCGTTGGTGATGGTGGGAGCGCCCCACTTCTTGTCGAGCACTACGTTGCGGCCCTTGGGGCCGAGCGTCACCTTGACGGCATCGGCGAGGGCGTTCATGCCGCGCTCGAGACCGCGACGGGCCTCCTCGTTGAACGCGATCATCTTGGCCATACGGGTGGGTCCTCCCTGTCGGGTGGATTCACGCGCACGCCCGAAATCGAGCCGGCGCCCGCGACGGACGACCCGGGCGGACGGCTACCCTTCCGCCGTACGCTCCGAGCCTCACCGCCCGATCGGCGACGTGCTGTCACTCTCCCGTTGAGAGTGCTAAGACCTTGTTTAGCACTCGCCTGTGGGGAGTGCAAGTCGGCCGCGATGTGCGGCTCCGGTTACGCTGGCAACTCGCCGGACGAGGCGAGGGACGGAGGAACGGGAGGAACCGGTGGGTCCGAGAGAGCGGCAGTTGGTGGGCCTGCTGTTCACCGGGGTCGTCCTCCTGGTCACCGCCGTCGGGTTCGGTGTCGGCTACGTGATCGGCTTCGCCCGCACGTCCGGGGCCGCCGCGGTCGTGCCGGCCCGGCCGGTGCCGGCGGACGTCTGCGGGCTGTTGAGCGACGAGACCAGGACGCACCTCGTCCCTTCCGGCGCGCGGGTGAGGCTGCCGCCGCCGCGGTCGGACACCGCGCACGCGGTGGCGAGGTGCAGGCTGCGCACCGTCGACCGGAACGCCCAGACCTACAACCGCGCGACATTGACGGTCACGGCAGAGCGGTTCGGCGCCCGCGCCGACGCCACCGGCGCCCGTGCCGCGCGCGCCGCCATGTCGTTGCACGGGTACCCCGTGCACCTCGGCGACGCGTCCGCCTGCACCGTCGAGACGACGATCCCCCACCAGTGGAACGCCAACCTCCAGGTGCAGTACGGCGACACGCTCGTGACGGTGAACTACAGCACGTGGCTCGCCACCAAGGACGACACCAAGGCGGCGGCGATGGCCGTGGCCAGGGAGACCCTCGCGGGGCTGAAGTGATCCACGACCCCGTCGAGACGAGGCACCCGGCCCCGCGCCCCGAGCGGCCGCGGCCGTGGCGGGTGCTCGCGTTCCTCGTCCCGGTCATGGTGGTCGCCGCCGTGGTGGCCGGCGTCCTCGGTGCCGGGTACGGCAGCGGAACCGCCACCGGTCATGCCCGGGCGAAGATCACCGCCCGGGCACGCGACGGCGCCCGCAGCCCGTACCCGACACCGACGGCGTTCCCGCCCGAACCGTTCATGTCCTCCATGCCGCGGCCGCTGCTCACCGATCTGCGCAGCCTGCCGCCGCGGACCGTCGTGGGCTCGCCCTACGCGGGGCGCGGCACCGAGCAGGTGCTGAGCCCGAACCTGCCGTTCTCGTTCCGTGTGCCCGGCCGCTCCTGGGCGGTCGACGTGACGCCGCCGGGTCAGGACATCGCGTACTCGGAGGCCTACAGCAGGCCGACCGGCGGCGAGACGCCGGTCACGTCACCGCTGCGCGTGGTGTTCGCGTGGCGGGCCTGCGGACGCTGCGGGTCCAAGGACGCCGCCCCGTTCGACCGCCGCTTCGAGCGGCACTTCGCGATCGCGTCCGTGCACCTGTCCGCCGCCGGCGCCGGCACGTGGTACGCGGAGCAGGCGTCGCCGACGCACTACAACGTCTTCGTCCGCCGGCTCTACCGCGCACCGGACGGGCGCGCGTACCTCGTCGACTACCTGGTGCGTTCCACGGCGCGGAACCGGGCGACCGCTCAGCAGCTCGCCAACGAGATCCGCACCCAGACGTCCTAGCCGCTCGTTCCCGCCCTCACCTGGTCGATCGTGGGAAGGTGGAAACTCAGCCACCGGCGACGGCCGGGATGATCGACACCTGGGCGCCGTCCGGCGTCGGGGTCTCCAGGCCCTGGGCGAACCGGACGTCCTCGTCGCCGACGTAGACGTTGACGAACCTGCGCACCTTGCCGTCGCCGTCGAGCACGCGCTGCTTCAGCCCGGGGTGGTCGCTTTCCAGCTTGTCGAGCACCTGCGCGAGCGTGTCACCCTCGCTAGCGACCTCCGCCGCGCCGCCGGTCAGCGGGCGGAGGATCGTCGGGATGCGAACCGAGACGGCCATTCAGATACCTGCCTTGTCGTGTACGGCCCGGAAGGCCTCGACGGTGGGTGCGATGGTGGCGGTCGGGCGCGCGACGGCGCTCACCGCGTCGAGCGTCTTCAGCCCGTCGCCGCTGATGATCGCGGCGGTCTCCGCCTCGGGGTCGAGCTTGCCGGACTCCACCAGCTTCTTCAGCACCGCGACCGTGACGCCGCCCGCGGTCTCGGCGAAGATGCCCTCGGTGCGGGCGAGCAGCGTCATGCCCTCGACCACCTCGTCGTCGGTCACGTCCTCGACGGCGCCGCCGGTACGCCGCGCGATGTCGAGGACGTACGGGCCGTCGGCCGGGTTGCCGATGGCGAGCGACTTGGCGATCGTGCTCGGCCGGACCGGCTGGACGACGTCGTGGCCCGCCTTGTACGCCTGCGCGACCGGTGAGCAGCCGGTGGCCTGCGCGCCGAAGACCCGGTACGGCGTCTCGTCGACGAGACCGAGCGTGCCGAGCTCGCGGAACGCCTTGTCGACCTTGGTGAGCTGCGAGCCGGACGCGACCGGCACGACGACCTGCCCGGGCAGCCGCCAGCCGAGCTGCTCGGCGATCTCGTACCCGAGCGTCTTCGACCCCTCGGCGTAGTACGGGCGGACGTTGACGTTGACGAACGCCCACTCCTCGAACTCGCCGGCCAGCTCGGACGCGAGCCGGTTGACGTCGTCGTAGTTGCCCTCGACGGCCATCAACGTGCCGCCGTAGACGGCGGTCGTGGTGATCTTCTGCTGCTCGAGGTCGTGCGGCACGAAGACCACGGACTTGATGCCGCCGCGAGCGGACGCAGCCGCGACGGCGTTCGCCAGGTTGCCCGTGGACGGGCAGGCGAGCACCTTGAACCCGAGCTCGCGGGCGGCGGCGAGCGCGACGGCGACGACGCGGTCCTTGAACGAGTGCGTCGGGTTGCCGGTGTCGTCCTTCAGCCACAGCCGGCGCAGGCCGAGCGCGCTCGCGAGCCCGTCCGCACGGACCAGCCGGGTGCAGCCGGGCTCGGTGTTGGGCGTGTCGGTGACGTGGTCGGGCACGGGCAGCAGACCCCGGTAGCGCCAGATGTTGCGCGGACCGGCGGCGATCGAGTCACGGGTGACGCCGCCGAAGTCGTACGCCACCTCGAGCGGGCCGAAGCAGAGCTCGCAGGCGTACCGGGGGCCGATGTCGTACGTCTCGCCGCATTCCCTGCAGGACAGCCCGAGGGCAGGACCGAACGTCCGGGGCGTGGTGGTGGTAGTCAACGCGAGGCCTCTCCTCATCTTTCCCGGCTGCGGATCTCGCAGCGTCAGGCCGGAGTTGGCACCATTCCCGTGCGGCCTCGCGGATGCGAGACGTATGACTACGGGAGGTTGCCGGGGCTTCAACGGGCCGGTCCCTCTGCCCCTCTGGATGAGTTCTTCAGTTGTCGGTGATCAGTGTAGCCGTCCACGATGTGGACGGACGAGACAGTCCACATGTGGAGGTGCCATGCGGAGCGGGGCGCGGGTACGTCAGGTGCTGAACGCCGTCAACCTGAGCACCGTGGCCGGCCTCGCGGTCGGCCGGCTCGGCGGGGCACGGTTCACGGCCGGTCCGGACGGGCTGCTGCTGGGCAGCGGCTACCGGCTCGGCTTCCCCGTGGCGCGGGCGTTCACCGTGGGCGACGCGGTCATCGGGACCGAACGCCTCGGCGCCGGCGGCCCGCTGCTGCGGCACGAGGCCAGGCACGCCACGCAGTATGCGGCGCTCGGCCTGCTCGTGCCGCCGCTGTACGCCCTCGCCGCCGCGTGGTCCTGGCTGCTCACGGGCGACTGGTGGTCGCAGAACCCGTTCGAGCGGCTCGCGGGCCTCGCGGACGGCGCGTACACCGAGCACCCGGTGCGGCCGTGGTGGCGCCGGCGCCCCCGGTGACGGCCGGTTCAGGCCACGGTCTCGCCCTCGACGCCGGCGTCCTCGGCGAGTGCGATGTCCTGGCGCGCCTCGGGGTAGTGGCACGCGACGAAGTGCCCGGGGCGCTTGGTCTCCAGCACCGGGACCTCGCCGCGGCACCGCTCCTTCTCCGCGTCCGACAGCACCTCGCGGTACTTCGCGCAGCGGGTGTGGAAGACGCAGCCGCTCGGCGGGTTGATCGGGCTCGGCAGGTCGCCTTTGAGCAGGATGCGTTCCCGCCGGTTCTCCTTCGCCGGGTCGGGCACCGGCACCGCGGACATCAGCGCGTGCGTGTACGGGTGCATCGGCTCGGTGTAGAGCACGTCCCTGTCGGTGAGCTCCATGACGTGGCCGAGGTACATGACGGCCACGCGGTCGGCGATGTGCCGGACGACGGACAGGTCGTGCGCGACGAAGACGTACGCCAGGTGGAACTCGTCCTGCAGGTCCTCCATCAGGTTGACGACCTGCGCCTGCACCGACACGTCCAGCGCCGACACCGGCTCGTCGCAGACGATCAGCTTGGGCTGCAGCGCCAGCGCCCTGGCCAGGCCGATGCGCTGCCGCTGGCCGCCGGAGAACTCGTGCGGGTACCTGTTGTAGTGCTCCGGGTTGAGGCCCACGCGTTCGAGCAGCGTCTGGACGGCTTTCTTCACGCCGCCCTCGGGCTCGACGCCCTGGATGCGGAACGGCGCGCCCACGATGGTGCCGATCGGGTGGCGCGGGTTGAGCGACGAGTACGGGTCCTGGAAGATCATCTGCATCTGCCGCCGCAACGGGCGCATCTGCGAGCGACCGAGACGCGCGACCTCCTGGCCCTCGAACCTGATCGACCCGCTGGTGGGGTCGATCAGCCGGGTGATCGCCCGGCCCGTGGTCGTCTTGCCGCAGCCGGACTCACCGACGAGCCCAAGCGTCTCGCCAGGGCGGACGGAGAAGGACACACCGTCGACGGCCTTCACGGCACCGACCTGGCGCTTGAAGAAGATCCCGCGCCGGATCGGGAAGTGCACCTTGAGGTCGTTGACGGCGAGCAGCGCGTCGGGGTCGTCGGCCGCCGGGTGGATGGGGGCGACGCCGTCGGCGGATTGGATGGTCGTCATCTGCCTTCCCTACAGCGACGGGCGGATCTGCTCGGACCAGATGCGGCGCCGCACATCCGGGTCGATGTGGCAGCGGACGGCGTGCTGTGGGACGACCTCCAGCAGGTCCGGGTGGTCCGTGACGCAGGCGTCGCCGGGTACGTGTTCCCGGTATGCGCAGCGGGGATTGAAGACGCAGCCGCTCGGCACGTTGATGAGCGAGGGCGGCTGGCCGCTGATCGGGTTCAGCCGCTCGGTGCGCGTCCGGTCCATCCGCGGCATCGAGGTGAGCAGGCCCCACGTGTACGGCATCTCCGGCTTGTAGAAGATGTCGTCGACGCCGCCGTACTCGACGCACTGCCCGCCGTACATGACGACGACGTTGTCACACGTCTCGGCCACGACGCCGAGGTCGTGGGTGATGAGGATGATCGCGGAGTCGAACTCGCGCTGCAGGTCCTTCATCAGCTCGAGGATCTGGGCCTGGACGGTGACGTCGAGAGCCGTCGTCGGCTCGTCGGCGATGAGCAGGTGCGGGTCGCAGACGAGCGCCATCGCGATCATCGCGCGCTGCCGCATGCCGCCGGAGAACTGGTGCGGGTAGTCGGAGAACCGCGAGTCGGGGTTGGGGATGCCGACGCGGTCGAGCATCTCGATCGTGCGCTTCTTCGCGGCCTGCTTGCTGACGTCGTTGTGGACCCGGTACGCCTCGACGATCTGGTTGCCCACGGTGTAGTAGGGGTGCAGAGCGGACAACGGGTCCTGGAAGATCATCGCGATCTGCTTGCCGCGCAGCAGGCGCATCTCCTCCTCGCGGATGCGCACCAGGTCACGTCCCTCGAACAGGATCTGTCCGCTGACCCGCGCCCTGCTGCCCTTGTGCAGCCCCATGATCGCCTGGCTCGTGACCGACTTGCCCGACCCGGACTCGCCGACGATGCCGAGCGTCTCACCGCGTTCGACGGCGAACGAGATGCCGTCGACGGCCTTCACCAGGCCGTCCTCCGTCGGGAAGTGCACGCTCAGGTCGTGCACCTCGAGGAACGCGGTGTGGGTGGACGGGCTGGGCGTCCGGTCCGGCGCTTCCGTGACACTCACGTAAGCCTCACCCTCGGGTCGATGACGGCGTACAGGATGTCCACCACGAAGTTGAAGAACAGGACCACCGATGCGGCGAGCAGCACGGTCGCGGTGATGACAGGCAGGTCCGTCTGCAGGATCGAGTCGACGGCCAGCTTACCCACGCCGTCCATGTTGAACACCGACTCCGTGATCGCCGCGCCGGCGATGACGGTGCCCAGGTCGAGGCCCGCGATGGTGACGATGGGCGTGAGGGCCGCCCGCAACGCGTGCTTGAGCACGACCTTCCCGCGGGCGAGGCCCTTCGATCTCGCTGTGCGGACGAAGTCCTCGGACAGCGTCTCGATCATGCTCGCCCTGGTGAGCCGCACGTACAGCGCGGCGAAGGTCGCGGCCAGCGTGATCCACGGCGCGATGAGACCTCCTGCCCATTGCACCGGATTCTCCGTGAACGGGATGTACTGCGGCTGCGGCAACCACCCGTACTTGGCCGAGACGATGTTGTTCAGCGTCAGGCCGATGAAGAACGTCGGTAACGAGTAGACGATCAGCGACACGCCTGTGCCGACGCGGTCTGTGGCCTTCCCTCTCCGAAGCGCCGCCAGGACGCCGATGCCGACGCCGAACGCGATCCAGAGGACGAACGCACCGACGGCGATCGAGAGCGTGATAGGGAATCTCTTGGCGACCTCGGCGGTCACACAGTCCTGGTAGCGGAACGAGTAGCCGAGCGAGGGCGCCGGACAGTGCGTCACCGTCTGCGGTGCCCGCTTCTCGATCACCGGGTCGTCAGGGAACTTCGCGCCGACGAAGATGCCGGAGACGAACTTCCCGTACTGCACGGTGATCGGCTTGTCCAGGCCGAGGGCGTGCCGGTTGGCCTTGATGATCTGCGGCGTGCAGCGCTGCTGACACGTGTATGCCGCCGGGTCGTTCGGCGACACGAAGAAGAGGAGGAAGACCACGATGCTGACGGCGAAGAGCATCACGATGATCGTGACGACTCGCCTGATGACGAAGTGGTACATGCTAGTCGGCTCCCGCGTACGTCCTCTGCTGCACGGTACTCGCACGTGGTCGGGGCC
>JAFMQP010000347.1 GCA_017354575.1 Acidothermales bacterium
ACGGCGCGCGACACCGTCGACCAGGACTACGCCCAGCACCGCCAGCGCTTCCTCACCGAGCAGGGGTACGCGTACCGCATCGTCGACGCCGACGACGTGCTCGCCGGCGACGAGCTCTGACCGCGTCCGTCCCGTCACGGTCGGGCAAACGCGCTGGGATGCGTACGCCGATTGCAGCACACTTGGGCCATGCGAAGTCCGCAACGGACGGTCGGCATCCTCACCACCATGCTGCTGACGGGAACGGCCGCGAGCGCGTGCGGCGGCAGCGACAGCCACGAGGACCCCGCGCCGTCGGTGACGGCGTCGATCACCGTCCACAGCCCGGACATCCGCGCCGGCGCGAGCATCCCGCGGCGCTACACGTGTGACGGAAGCGGCGAGGTGCCGCGGCTGCGCTGGTCCGGCGTGCCGAAGGGCGCGAAGGCGCTCGCGGTCCTCGTCGACGACGGCGACGCACCCGCGGGCCCGTACGTGCACTGGCTGGTCCTCGACCTGCCCGCGACCACGACGTCGCTCGGCAGCCGCGTACCGGCCCCGGCACACCAGGCCGGCGACTCGGCCGGCAAGCCGGGTTGGACGCCGCCGTGCCCGCCGAACGGCGACGGCGCGCACCACTACCGGTTCACGGTGTACGCGCTGCGCGCCGCGACCCGGCTGCCGAACGGTGTCGACGACGCGCGCGCGAAGAAGGCGATCGACGACCTCGCCGTCGGCCGCGGCCAACTGGTCGCGACGTACAAGCGCCGGCCGTGACGCCACCCGCTCGCCAACGAGGGCCGTCATCTGAGACGGTGGGACGGTGATACCCGAGGTCTCACACGGCGAGCGCGCGTTGCACACTGCGCGCGCCGCGGTCCTGCGCGATCTCGACGCCACGGGCCACAGCGACCCGGCGACCGTGTCGGCCGTCGACGACGCCGTCGCCGGACGCCGCTGGTGGGTGGAGCAGTGGCCGGACGGCGCGGCGTTCGTCACCGCGCTCGTCGCGCAGGACGTGGCCGACGCGATGCTGGAGCAGGTGGGCCGCTGGCCCCGCTGCCGCATCCACGACGAGGAGCCGCTCGTCGTCGAGCCGGCCCTCGGCCAGGACCCGCACTGGGTGTGCGGGCACTGCGGCGTCATCGCCCCGATCGGCGCGCTCGGCTGCAGCTAGCCGAGCCGCCGGCCTCGGCGAGCTGGTCGGCGATACGCCGGATCGCCTGGTGCGGCCCGTAGATCCGTCGCCGGGGTTCCTCCCTGTGTCGGTCTTGCCGGGAAAGCTACGGCCCGGACGCTTCCACGGCGGTGGAAGCGCCGCGGCCCGCGAGCACGGCGAGGTCGCGCTCGGCGTAGAGCCGGTGTTCTCGCGTACGGTCCCCATCCGGTCGCGGCGCAGCGCGAGCACCTCGTCCAGGGACGGGCGCACGTCACGGTCGCGGGGCACACCGGGCGTGTCGGGCATCTCGTCCCACGGGAGGTCGAGCGGATGCCACGGCGACGGGTCGCCGAGGACGCCGCGCCGGATCCAGGCGTCCGTCGCGAAGGCCAGGTGCCGCAACGTCTCGATGAACGACCGCTCGCCGTCGAAGGACTCGTGCAGCTGCGCGGGATCGAGCCGCCCCGCCCTCTCGACGGTGCCGTCCACAGCCGCTCGACGACGTCCCACGCCTCGCGGAACCCGGCCGGGTCGTCCGGGCGCATCTTCACCCGGTCGGGGTACCGCCGGTCGAGCTCGGCCTCGATCAACGGACCCGCGTCGATCGTCACGTCCAGCAGCTCGCCGCTGATCTCGGCGTGCGCCAGCTCGACGCCGCGCATGACGACGTGGTGCATCTCGACGCCGCGGAACCGCGAGCCGCTGAGGTCGACCCGCTCGAACCGCGAGCCGCGCAGATCCTGGTCGGAGAAGTCGGCCATCCGCGGATCGTAGCCGCGTCAGCGGGACATCGCCGCCTGGAGGCCGTCGTCGAGGGCGGCCAGGAACTCCTGCGTGGTGAGGAAGGGGGTGTCCTTGCCGACGATGAGCGCGAGGTCCTTGGTCATCCTGCCGGCCTCGACCGTCTCGACGCAGACGCGTTCCAGCGTCCGCGCGAACTCGACCACCTCGGGTGTGTTGTCGAGCTTGCCGCGGTGCTCGAGCCCGCGGGTCCAGGCGAAGATGGACGCGATCGGGTTCGTGGACGTCGGCTTGCCCTGCTGGTGCTGGCGGTAGTGCCGCGTGACGGTGCCGTGCGCGGCCTCGGCCTCGACGGTGCCGCCGGAGGTCATCAGCACGCTCGTCATCAGGCCGAGCGAGCCGAAGCCCTGCGCCACGGTGTCGGACTGCACGTCGCCGTCGTAGTTCTTGCACGCCCAGACGTAGCCGCCCTCCCACTTCAGCGCGGCCGCGACCATGTCGTCGATGAGCCGGTGCTCGTAGGTGAGGTCGTTCTTCTCGAACTCGTCCTTGTACTCGGTCTCGTAGATCTCGGCGAACAGGTCCTTGAACCGGCCGTCGTACGCCTTGAGGATCGTGTTCTTCGTCGACAGGTAGACCGGGTAGCCGCGTTCCAGGCCGTACTTGAACGACGCCCGCGCGAACTCGCGGATCGAGTCGTCGTAGTTGTACATGCCCATGGTGACGCCGCCGCCCGCGAAGTCCGCGACCTCGAACTCCATCGGCTCGCCGCCGTCGGCCGGCGTGTACGTGATCGTGACCCTACCGGGCCCGGGGACGACGAAGTCGGTGGCCTTGTACTGGTCGCCGTGCGCGTGGCGGCCGATGACGATGGGCTTGGTCCAGTTCGGCACCAGCCGCGGGATGTTCGAGATCACGATCGGCTCGCGGAAGATGACGCCGCCGAGGATGTTGCGGATCGTGCCGTTCGGCGACCGCCACATCTTCTTCAGCCCGAACTCCTCGACCCGCGCCTCGTCCGGCGTGATCGTCGCGCACTTGACGCCGACGCCGCGCCGTTTGATGGCGTTCGCGGCGTCGATCGTCACCTGGTCGTCGGTGCTGTCACGGTGCTCGATGCCCAGGTCGTAGTACTCCAGCTCGACGTCGAGGTACGGGTGGATCAGGCGGTCCTTGATGAACTGCCAGATGATCCGCGTCATCTCGTCGCCGTCGAGCTCGACGATCGGGTTGGCTACCTTGATCCTGGGCATGCGAGCTTTCCTTCTCGGGGACCGGTTCTCAGAGGTCCTTGACGTCGGCCTGCTTGGTGCGCACCGCCTCGGCGGCCTGCAGCAGCGCTTCCTTCTCCGCGTCGTCGAGCGGCACCTCGACGACCTTGCGTACGCCGCCGGCGCCGAGCTCGGCGACCACGCCGAGGTAGACGCCGGAGATGCCGTACTCGCCGTCGACCCAGGCGCAGACGGGGAACTGCGCACCGGAGTCCTCGACGACGGCCCGGGCCATCCGCGCGGCCGCCGCCGACGGCGCGACGTACGCCGACCCGGTCTTGAGGAACGAGATCACCTCGGCGCCGCCGTTGCGCGTCCGCTCCACGATCTGCTCGATCGTGGTGGCGGACAGCACCTCGGAAAGCGGCTTGCCGTCGACGCTGCACCGCGACGGCACCGGCACCATCGTGTCGCCGTGCGAGCCGAGGGTGAGGCACCGGACGGACGCGACCGGCACGCCGAGCTCCTCGGCGACGTTGTGCACGAACCGCGCCGTGTCGAGCACGCCGGCCTGGCCGAACACCCGGTTCTTCGGGAAGCCGGTGGCGATCTGGGCGAGCGCGGTCATCTCGTCCAGCGGGTTGGACACGACGATGACGACGGCGGCGGGCGCGTGCTTGGCGACGTTCTCGGCGACCTGCCGGACGATCTTGGCGTTCGTCTCGATGAGGTCCATCCGGCTCATGCCGGGCTTACGGGGCAGGCCCGCGGTGATGACGACGACGTCCGAGCCGGCGAGCGCCTCGTAGCCCTCGCCGTTCTCCCCCGTGGTCTGGCCGACCACCTTCGTCTCGAAGCCCTCGATCGGGCGGGACTGGTTGATGTCGAGCGCGATGCCCTCGGGGCGTCCGTCGATGATGTCGGTGAGGACGACGGTCTCGAGGACGTCGTACTCGGCCAGCCGTTGCGCGGTCGTCGAGCCGTA
>JAFMQP010000348.1 GCA_017354575.1 Acidothermales bacterium
GTCCGGATGCGGGTACCCGCCGTTCTCGTCGTACGTGGTCATCACGTGCGGACGGAACTCGCGGACTAGCCGGACCAGCGGCTCCGCCGCGACCTCGAGCGGCTGCAGCGCGAAGCAGCCGTCGGGCAAGGGCGGCTTCGGGTCGCCCTCGGGCAGGCCGGAGTCGACGAACCCGAGCCAGACGTGCCCGACGCCGAGCTCGGCGACGGCGCGCGCCATCTCCTCCTTGCGGACCTTGGGCAGGTCGGCCTCGACGTGCGGGTCGCCCTGCAGCGCGGGGTTGAGGATGTCACCGCGCTCCCCGCCCGTGCACGTCGCCACGACGACGTCCGCGCCCTCGGCGACGTAGCGGGCCAGCGTGGCCGACCCCTTGCTCGACTCGTCGTCCGGGTGCGCGTGCACGGCCAGCAACCGCAGGCCGGACGAGCGGCCCGACCGGTCGGCGTCGGCAGATCTGGGACGGGGCACGGAATGTAATCCTCCCGATTCGTTGGACCATGACAGACTTACACGACACAATTGTTCCTGAACGAGAGAACGCATCGACTGGGGACCCGCTGATCGTGAGCAGCATTCGACCGTACGCCGCCGGCCGCGCAGGGCGCCGCCGGCTGGGCGTCGACCGGCTGCTCGGAGGTCGCATCTTCACGCGCTGGCGCTAGCCGCGCGGGTCCCTCTCCGTTCTTCCCCGCAATTCCCCGTACCCAAGGAGTACCGTCGTGACCGAGAACACCGTGAACTGGCTCACGCAGGAGGCCTATGACCGCCTGTCAGGTGAGCTGGAGTACCTGACCGGCCCGGGTCGCGTCGAGCTCGCGAAGCGGATCGAGGCGGCGCGCGACGAGGGTGACCTGCGCGAGAACGGCGGCTACCACGCCGCCAAGGAGGAGCAGGGCAAGGCGGAGGCACGGATCCGCCAGCTGCAGGAGCTCCTGCGCAACGCCCATGTGGGTCAGGCGCCCCCGGACGACGGCGTCGTCGAGCCGGGCATGCACGTCACGGTGCGGTTCCCCGACGGCGACGAGATGACGTTCCTGCTCGGCTCCCGGGAGGTCGCGGCCGACGGTGTCGAGGCGTACTCGGAGAAGTCGCCGCTCGGCTCGGCCATCAGCGGCAAGAAGGTCGGCGACAAGGCGAACTACACGCTGCCGAACGGCACCGAGATGGCGGTGACGGTCGTCTCGGCGACGCCGTACGCCGCCTGAGGGGGCGGTCCGCTCCGACCCGTCGAGGGCACCTTCGCGCGATGTGGCGTGGAGGTGCCCTGCACGTGTTCACCCGGCGCGCTCCAGCCCGCGCAGCGTCACCGTCAGCATGCGTTGGCTGATCCCGTCGATCTCGCGGCGCAGCTCGGTGAACCGCCTGACGCCGTCGCCGATCGCGTAGATGACGGCGAACGACTTCCACCGGGCGACCGGGCATCCGTCGTTCATCGGCAAGACGCTCATTTTCGAGCGGGAGGCGTTCCCCGACCGCGGCACCGTCGTCCTGGTGCGCGAGCCGATCGGGTTCTAGCCTGGCGGGGCGACGGCGGCCGCCACGAGCGGCAGCGTGCGGTACGGCACCGGCGTCGACATGGCGATCACCGTGGACATGCGGACGATGCCGTCGAAGCCGAGCACCTGGTCGATGACGTGCTGCAGGTCGGCGTTGCTGCGGGCGACGATCCGGCACAGCAGGTCGCCCGGGCCGGTGATCGTGTGCACCTCGAGCACCTGCGGGATCCACTCCAGGTGCTCGGCCACCTCGTGCCCGCTGCCCTGGCGGATCTCCATCGTCGCGAACGCCGTCACGCCGTAGCCGATCGCCGCCGGGTCGACCCGGGGGCCGAAGCCCCGCACCACGCCGTCGCGCCGCATCCGGTCCAGCCGGGCCTGTACGGTGCCGCGCGCGACCCCGAGCCGGCGCGAGCACTCCAGCACGCCGAGCCGTGGCTCGTCCTCCAGCAGCGCCAGCAGCCGGGCGTCGAGCGTGTCGATCCCCACCTCGCGACCTCCCTGCGCACACCGGGCAGATCGTCGGCCGGTCGCCCGAAGTCACTGTACAGACTGTCCAGTGAATCTCGTGACTGTTGATCAGTTCGTGCGGCGAGAGCATGCTGCCGCCAACGACGAAGCGAAAGGCTGACAGCGATGGCGAGCAACGAGGCCGTGGAACCGATGACCGACGTCGACACCCTCGTCGGCGCCGTCAGGCACGACGACCAGGACGACCCCTTCCCGATCAAGGGCATGGACGCCGTGTGCTTCGCGGTCGGGAACGCCAAGCAGGCCGCCCACTACTACTCGACCGCGTTCGGCATGCGCTGCACCGCGTACAGCGGCCCGGAGACGGGCAGCCGCGACCACGCGTCGTACGTCGTCGAGTCGGGCAGGGCACGGTTCGTCTTCACCGCACCGGTGCGCGCGGGCACCGGTCTCGGCGAGCACCACCTGCGGCACGGCGACGGCGTCGTCGACCTCGCCCTCCAGGTGCCCGACGTCGAGCGGGCGTACGCGCACGCCGTCGAGCAGGGCGCGCGAGGGCTCGCCGAGCCGAGCGTCGCCGAGGACGAGCACGGCAAGGTCGTCACCGCCGCGATCGCGACCTACGGCGACACCAGGCACACGCTGATCGACCGGTCGAACTACCACGGGCCCTACCTGCCCGGCTACGTCGCGCGCGACCCGATCGTCGCGCCTCCGGAGCGCCGCTTCTTCCAGGCCGTCGACCACTGCGTCGGCAACGTGGAGCTCGGCCGGATGGACGAGTGGGTGGAGTTCTACCACCACGTCATGGGCTTCACGAACATGAAGGAGTTCGTCGGCGACGACATCGCCACCGAGTACTCGGCGCTGATGAGCAAGGTCGTCGCGAACGGCAACCGCCGGGTGAAGTTCCCGCTCAACGAGCCCGCCGTCGGGAAGAAGAAGAGCCAGATCGACGAGTACCTGGAGTTCTACGGCGGCGCCGGCTGCCAGCACATCGCGATCGCCACCAACGACATCGTGCGGTCGGTGCGCGAGATGCGCGCGCGGGGCGTGGAGTTCCTGAGCACGCCGGACACGTACTACGAGGACCTCGGCAACTGGGTCGGCGAGACCCGCGTGCCGCTGGAGACGCTGCGCGACCTCGGCATCCTCGCCGACCGCGACGAGGACGGCTACCTGCTGCAGATCTTCACCGCGCCCGTGCAGGACCGGCCGACGGTCTTCTTCGAGCTGATCGAGCGGCACGGGTCGATGGGCTTCGGCAAGGGCAACTTCAAGGCGCTCTTCGAGGCGATCGAGCGCGAACAGGCGCGCCGCGGCAACCTCTGAAACGACGCGGCACCGACCTCGAAGCGTGATGCCCGAGCGGGCGGGCGTGACGCAGCGCGTACGCCTTGAACCGCTGCGACGCCGGCGGCGTATCGCGGATGAGGCCCTCGGTCCTCTCGGCGGCGTCGGGACCAGCCCGACGTGACCGTGCGGCCGACGCGAGAGGGAAGAGGTATGTCCTTATTCCGTTCCTCGATTCTTGCGCTCGCCCTCGCGCTGTCCGTCCTCGCCACCTCGGTGGCCGGCGGCACCGCGAACGCGGGTCCCGGCGGTGACCAGTCACCGGCCGTGGGCCTGCGGCTTGCCGCCGAAGGACTGACGTCGCCGGTCGACCTGGTGCCCGTGCCGGACGGTTCCGGCCGGCTGTTCGTCGTCGACCAGGTCGGGCTGATCCGCATTCTCCGCCCGAACGGCACGCTCGAGAGCAAGCCGTTCCTGGACATCCGCGACCGCATCGTCGCGCTGACCCCGTCCTACGACGAGCGAGGACTGCTCGGCCTGGCGTTCCATCCCGACTACGCCCACAACGGACGGTTCTTCGTCTACTACAGCGCGCCGCCGAGGCCCGGCGCACCGGCGGGGTTCAACACCACGAGCACCGTCTCGGAGTTCCACGTGTCCGCCACCGACCCGGACCATGCTGACGCCGGTTCCGAGCGGACCCTCCTCCAGGTGGACAAGCCGCAGTCCAACCACAACGCGGGCACGCTGCTGTTCGGGCCCGACCACGATCTCTACATCTCGATCGGGGACGGTGGCGGCGCGAACGACGT
>JAFMQP010000349.1 GCA_017354575.1 Acidothermales bacterium
GTCGGACGTCATCCACGTACCCCACAGCCACCTGCTCACCAGCATGCTCCGGGTCGAGCGGCCGTCAGCCGACCAACACAGGAACCAACCGGTCACCGACGAGCCGGCCGACGTACCCGCGCGAGAAGCATCCACATAGCAGCAGACGCACTCGGACGACGAGCGTGGCCCCAACCTCCGATATCGGCGCGCTCGCGGCCCAGGTGGACGGCCGCCCGTTGGCTCCGGACGAGGTCGTGGACATCTGCTACGTGCTGCTGCTCGCCGGTCTCGACACGGTCACCGACACACTGACGCTGAGCAGGACGTACCTCGCACGCAACCCGGAGCACCGCGCACAGTTGGTGAACGACGCCGGGTTGATCCCGACCGCCATCGACGAGCTACTGCGTTGGGAGTCGCCGATCCCGGGCGTGCCGAGGATCGCGGTCGCGCCCACCGAGGTCGGCGGCTGACCGGTGCGGCCGGGCGACATCGTCTACGTCAGCTTCGGCTCGGCCAACACGGACGAGACGGACCTGCCGGACGCCGAGACCGTCCGCCTCGACCGGTCACCCAACAGGCACCTCGCGTTCGGCGGTGGCGTCCACCACTGTCTCGGCGCCCACCTCGCCCGGTTGCAGCTGCGCGTCGCGATGGAGGAGTGGCACCGGCGGATACCCGACTACCGGATCCCGGCCGGTACCGAGCTGCGGTACACACCCGGCCTGCGGTCGCTGGAGGAGCTGCCGTTGGTCTTTCCACCCGGCCCGGAGGAAGCCGGCCGCGACAACCACGACTAGAGGAGACGAAGGACATGGATCTCGGTCTGTCCGGCCGGGCGGTGCTGGTCACCGGCGGCTCGTCCGGCATCGGCCGCGCAACCGCGGCGCATTTCGGCGCGGAGGGCGCGCGGGTCGCCATGACGTGGCGGTCCGACGAGCGCGGCCGCCGGAAGGCGGCGGATGCCGTGGAGGAGGTCGGCGGCGAGGCGCTGCCGCTCCGGCTCGAGCTCCCATACCGGCTGCCGCACGGAGGTGCGGATGTTCAACGGGAAGCAGGACACCGGATCGGCGGCGTCGAACAGCTTCCTCAGATCGGCGTGCCAACCGCGGGTGCGCTGGATCACCAGCGCGCGCAACGCATCCCGACGCCCGCCTCCGAAGCTCTACGATCACGCGTTGCTTCCTTTCACCAACGAGGCCGGGCCGGTGGCCTGTCGCGTGCTGGCGACAGGGATCCCGGTGGGCAGCCGGCTGGTGTCGCCGGTCAGTTCCGCGACGGCGACGGCGAGCGCGGTCCGCTGCGGCGCGGCCCAGTCGGCGACCGGACCGGTGTCCACCGGCGTGGCCCGGGTCACCGCGTCCGGGCCCGCTTCGGCCGCTTCGGTCGCGGCGGCGAGCACGGCGCGCACCCAGTACCGCGTCGTGTACAGGAGCTCGATGCCGCCGGGAGGCCCGTGACCTGGCACCACCACCCGTGGGCCGAGCGCGATCAGGTCGTCGAGTGCGGCCGCCCATCCGGCGAGGTCCGCGTGCCCGGGCAGTGCCATCGGCGTGGCCTGGTTGAAGCAGAGGTCGCCGGCGACCAGCACGTCGCAGCTCCCGACGGTGACCGCCAGATCGGCGGGGCTGTGCGCGGGGCCGGTGACGAGCACGTCCACGCCGGCCCGTACGGAAATGCCGGTGGCCGGCTCGGGTACCCGGAGCGTGATGCCCGCCAGTTCGTCCGCGTACGCGGGGAACAGGCCGGCCAGCAGACTCGGCTCGGCGGCGAGCCTGCGCACCGACTCGGCCGTCGCCGGAGGAGCCAACGCCCGTGCGTTCGGGAAGGCCGCGTTCCCTCCGACGTGGTCGGCGTGCGGATGGGTGTCGTGTACCAGTGAGGCCGTGGCACCGCGGCGATCCAGTTCGGCGACGATCCGAGCTGCCATCGACGGCAGCAGCAGGGTGTCGACTACGGTCGCCGCGCCGGCGTCCCCCGTGATGACGGTGGAGTTCGACGTGCCGCCCGTACCTGCCCCGGAGGAGAACACCACGACGCCGTCCGCGACGTCGTAGGTGACGAGTCCGTGTTCGTTTTCCCGCATAGGGAAGAACGGTCGACGGCGTCGATCTCTCTGCCCGTCTCGGCCGTGTCTTCCGGCCTACCCCGGGTTATCGCCCGGGTGACCCACCCACCGCTCGCGGCCCCACTCGGCGGGCCGAGCCACCGGCCGGCTCGGCGAGCGTGGGTGAGAGCAGATCGCGCAACGCGGTGAGCTCGGCGACCGACAGGTGTGCCAACGGGCCGGCGTCGCCTGTCAGCAGGCCGAAGAACGCGCCTCGCAGCTGCTCACCGTTCGCGGTGAGCGCCAGCGCCTTGATCCGTCGGTCGGAGCGATGCGGCTCCCGCACCAACGCGCCCCGCTCCTCCAGCTTGTCGACGAGCCCGGTGAGGTTCGACGGGTCGGTCGTCATCCGGTCGGCCAGCGTCCGCATCGGGATGGCTTCTCCCGGCTGCAGCGTCATCAGCACCTTGGCCTGGCCGGGTGTCAGGTCCAGCTTCGCGGCGTGCCGTGCGTGATTGGCCTGGAGCCTTGCGGCCATGCCGAGGACGAGACGTGCGACGTCCTGGACCAGCTCCATCTCGCCGCGGCGCAGCGAACTCAGCCGGTTCGGATTCGACTTGGTCTTACCCGTCACAAACGGAGTCTACAACGCGGTGACGATTTCACAGACGGCATGCCGACGGCGGCAGGACGCCACACCGACGACTCCCGGATAGACATGCCCCGTACGCGAGGGCGGCCGCCGGGAGAACCGTCCACAGTGATCGAAGAACTGCTCTGCCCGGCCGTGGCCACCGCGAAGGTGCTGGGCACGCAGACGTCGGTGCCCTGCACCCGGACGAGGAGCCGCTGGTGGCTCGGTGGGGTCCCTCCCGGCGTCGGGAGTTCGCCACGGCTCGATGGTGTGCGCGGCTGGCGATGGCGGTCCTCGGCCGGCCGCCGACAGCGATTCCGCGCGACCGCGGCGGGCACCGATCTGGCCGACTGGTCTGGTCGGGAGCATCACCCACTGCCGGGGCTACCGGGCTGCCGCGGTCGCGCGGGCCGAACGGGTCGCCGCCGTGGGTATCGACGGCGCGCCGTGCGCCCCGCTGCCGGACGGCGTGATCGACATGGTGGCGAGGCCGGAGGAGCTGGAGCGGTTGAGCCGGCTGCCGTCGAGCCACGTCGATTGGCAGAGCCTGTTGTTCAGCGCCAAGGAATCCGTCTTCAAGGCGTGGCACCCGTTGACCGGGCGGGCGCTGTGATTCGAGGACGTCAGCATCGCGATCGACCCGGGCGGGCGTCTTGCGGCGACACCGCTGTTGCCCGGCGGTGCCCGTCGGCTCACGGGCCGTTGGCTCGCCCGGCACGGACTGCTCTGCACGTCCCTCGTGCTACGCGGTCCCGACGGGACACCCGTCGCGCCGCGTTGCGCCGGAGATAGCGGTCGATGTCGCGGGGAGCCGTGCGGTAGCCTTTCCCACACCGGTGGTGCGCGTCGCTCTTCCTCATCCTGCTAGGTTGGACGCCGTGGTACCGCTGTGCCCGGCCCAGGTATCGCTCCAAGCGAAACCGCAGGTCGGACAACTCAAGACCGGCCCCCTTAGCTCAGTCGGCAGAGCGTCTCCATGGTAAGGAGAAGGTCTACGGTTCGATTCCGTAAGGGGGCTCTCTCGGCGGGGTAGCTCAGGCGGTAGAGCAAACGGCTCATAATCGTTGTGTCGCCGGTTCGAGTCCGGCCCCCGCTACGAGCCGTGCTCTCCGCATCCTGCGGAGGTCGCGCCCGCCGTACCCGAAGCAACTGCTCGACCCGAAAAGGATCCATCCGTGGCTGCCAAGAGCGCCGACGTCCGGCCGAAGATCACGCTTGCCTGCGTCGAGTGCAAGCACCGGAACTACATCACCAAGAAGAACCGCAGGAACGACCCTGACCGGCTCGAGCTGAAGAAGTTCTGCCCGAACTGCCGCTGCCACCGGCCGCACCGCGAGACCCGCTGAGTCGGCGGCCGTCGCTCTGGCGCCGCGCCGACGGCGTCTTGTACGGTCC
>JAFMQP010000086.1 GCA_017354575.1 Acidothermales bacterium
ACGCCCCCGCCATGGCCTTGCGATCTCGGAGATTAGCAACATTGTGTCGCAATGGAAACACCAGTCACAGCATTCACATAAACTACACTGGTGTCATCTCGTCCCATTGGTAAACAGGGGTTTGTGGCAAATTACACGGCTGTCATTTTGTAAATGCCGACGCCGGAGTGCCCCGCCCGACGGCGGCCTACCACGTCCTGGACGTCCACACTGCGATCGTGACATCGGCCGGGCTTGCGAGGCCAGGGTTCACCACGCACCGTGGTAGCGGAGGCCGACCACCGGGGCGGCGACGGCGAGGCAGAAGTACAGCGCTCACGGCCCGAGGTGCTGTCCCTGGACCGGCACGGCGGTTGGTCGTCGCCCCACGGACGAGGTGCCTGCCCGAACGTGGCGGGCTCGGGCGTGACGTGGGCCATCGCGTGAGGCCGACCAGCTTCTCCCGATTGCTGACCACGTGCCCCGTCTGGATCGCGCCGTCCGGCAGGCGCGGCGTGACTGCCAAGCACGCGGTAGTTGACGGATTACAGGAGCCCGCGGTGTTCGGCGAACGCCTGGTCGGCCGTGGTCCGCGCGACGTCGTCCATGCTCGTCGAGCATAGGTGCGGCGCCGGATGACGACGACGGTCGTTAGCCTCCCGTCGTGACCGACCAGCCGTCCTCGTTCGTCGTGCGTCCGGTCGCCGCGGACCAGTGGGAGGTCGTGGCGTGGCTATGGCAGTGCCTCCGTCACGACCTGGCGCCGATCGTCTCCGGGCTGCCCTACGCCGACGGCCGCTACCAGACGAACGAGCTCAGCACCTACCCCTCGCCCGACCGCACCGGTTACCTGGCCTGGCGGCCGCATCCCAAGACCGGCGAGGACGCACCGATCGGGTTCGCGCTCGTCTACGGGCTCACCGGCGGACGCCGTTCGCTCGCGGCGTTCTGGGTGACCCCGGCCGTACGCCGCGAGGGAGTGGGCATGCGACTCGCGCTGGACGTCATCGCCCGCCATCCCGGCGCCTGGACGGTGGCGTTCCAGCATGACAACCGCGAGGCCGGTGCGTTCTGGCGCCGCGTGGCCGACGCGGCGTTCGGGAGCGGGTGCTGGCGCGAGGAGATGCGCGCGGTCCCCGGTGTTCCTGGCGCACCACCTGACCACTGGATCGAGACGACAGCGTAGACCCGGGCTCGTCAGCGCAGGCCGAGGATCGTGTCGATCGCGAGCTGGTCGAGGCGCTCGTTGTGGTAGCAGTGCGCGGCGAGTGCCGCGGTGTCGGGTGACTCGGCGCGGACCTCGTCGGCGGCGGCGGCCGAGTACGCACCGACCGTCGGCTCGGCGAGCTCGAACACGCCGGACGCCTCCATCGCCGCGCGTACCTCCGCGTCGGCGTCGAACCGCTTGGCGGCCTCGGCGAGGGCAAGGTACGTGTGCATGCACCCGGCGGCGAACTCCCAGACGCCCTCGCCGGTCTCCACCCGGTACGGCCGCGCGTCGAAGTGACGCGGCCCCCCGTAGCCGCCCGCCTCCAGCAGCCGGACGAGGAAGAACGCGTCCTTGATGCCCTCGGAGCCGAACCGCAGATCCTGGTCGTACCGGCCGATCTTCTGCGCGTTCAGGTCGATGTGGAACAGCTTGCCGGCCCACAGCGCCTGCGCCACCGCGTGGTAGAACGACAGCCCGGCCATGGTCTCGTGCGCGACCTCGGGGTTGACGCCCACCATCTCCGGCTGCTCCAGCCGCTCGATGAACGCGAGCATGTGGCCGACCGTCGGCAGGAACGTGTCGCCGCGCGGCTCGTTCGGCTTTGGTTCCAACGCGAACCGCATGCCGTAGCCCTTGTCGCCGACGTACGCGCAGAGGAAGTCGATCGCCTCGCGGAAGCGGTCGAGCGCGTCGCCCGCCGGCTTCGCGGCCATCGCCTCGACGCCCTCCCTGCCGCCCCAGAACACGTACGTCGGCGCGCCGAACTCGGCGGCGAGGTCGATCGCGCGCATCGTCTTGGCCAGCGCGAGACGCCGCACCGTGCGGCTGTTCGCGGTGAACGCGCCCTCCTTGAACACGGGGTTCCAGAACAGGTTCGTCGTGCCCATCGAGACCACCATGCCGGTCTCGTCCAGCGCCTTGCGGAACCGCGCGAGCCGGGCCTCGCGCTCGGACGCGTCCAGCTCAGGCGGCACCAGGTCGTCGTCGTGGAAGGAGACGCCCCACGCGCCGAGGTCCGCGAGCCTGCGCACCATCTCGGCCGGGTCGAGCGGCGTCCGTACCGCCGCGCCGAACGGGTCGTGGCCGGGATGCCCCACCGTCCACAGACCGAACGAGAACCTGTGCTCGGGTGCCGGCGCCGGCGTTGCGGCAAGGGTCATGACGCTCTCCTCGGGCAGGTTTCGTCAACGATCTTTACTAAACGATGTCATGGCAGCGAATGTCAACACCGAGAACCGCTGTGAGCAAAGGCAGAACGGCTCTGGTTCATACGGAGTACGATCCAGTCACGATGAATGCCACGCGACCGGTCGGCGTCCGGCGGCACAACCTCGGCCTCGTGCTCAGCCATCTCGCCGTCACGGGGCCCAGCAGCCGCGCGCAGATCGCGGCGGCCGTCGGGCTCACCAAGGCGGGCGTGTCGAGTATCGCGGCCGATCTCATCGCCCGCCGGCTGGTGGCGGAGCCCGGGCGGCGGACCGCCGGTGAGGCAGGGCGTCCCGGCAGCGTGCTCGTCGTCGACGGGGCGGGCTGCGCCGGCATCGGGCTCGAGGTGAACGTCGACTACCTGGCCGCGTGTGTCGTCGACCTCGCGCGCCGGACGCGGTTCCACCGCATCGACGCCGCCGTCGACCCGCGGTCGCCGAAGCGCACCCTTACCCGGCTCGCGCACGTCGCCCGCCAGGCACGGGACGCCGCGACCGCGCAGGGCCTGACCGTCGGCGGTGTCGGCGTCGCGCTTCCCGGCCTGGTGGATCCGGGCACCGGCGTCCTGCTGCACGCGCCGAACCTCGGCTGGCACGACGTCCACGTCGCGCCGCTGCTGGCGGACGCGCTGGACGTCGACGCCGCACGCGTCGAACTGGACAACGAAGCGAACCTGGCGGCGTCCGCCGAGCTGTGGTTCGGCGACGGCGGTGCATGGGGCGACTACCTGCACGTGTCGGGCGAGATCGGGGTGGGCGCGGGCATCGTGCGCGACGGCGCGCTCGCGCGCGGATCGCACGGGTTCGCCGGCGAGGTCGGCCACCTGTCGATCGACCCGCGCGGGCCGGTGTGCGGTTGCGGGGCTCGCGGCTGCGTCGAGCGCTACTGCGGGCAGGAGGCGATCCTGCGTGCCGCGGGCGTCGACGCCAGGCCGACGACGAGCACCGGGCGACCGGACGGATCGCTCGCCCGGCTGCTGGCGGCCCTCGAGGCGGGCCGGGTGCGCCCGGCGCGCGCGGTGGGCAGGGCGGGCGAGGCGCTGGGCCGCGGCGTCGCGGGCGCGGTGAACGTCCTCGACGTCGACACCGTCGTCCTCGGCGGCATCTACTCCAGGCTCGCGCCGTGGCTCGTCGGGCCGTTCACGGATTCGTTGCGGCGCAACACGTTCGCGGTCCGGTGGGCACGGACGCGGGTGGAGGTGTCGCGGCTCGGCCCGGACGCGGCGGTGCGTGGCGCGGCGGGGCTCACCGTGCACCGCGTGCTCACCGACCCGGCCTCGCTGTCACCGCTGGTCGCCGGGTAACCGGACGGGCGAACGTAACCGCCCGGCTGTCGTATCGTCGCGGCATGACGTACTCGATCGTGGCGCGGGACGAGCAGACCGGCGAGCTGGGATGTGCGGTGCAGTCGCACTTCTTCTCGGTGGGGCCGATCGTGCCGTGGGTCGAGGCGGGTGTGGGCGCCGTCGCGACACAGGCGCAGGCGCAGATCTCGTACGGCCCGCTCGGGCTGGATCGGATGCGCGCGGGCGAGCCCGCGTGCGAGGCGCTCGCGGCGCTCGTCGCGGCGGACGGGAAGTCGGCGCACCGGCAGGTCGCCATGGTCGACGCGCAGGGGCGCGTGGCGACGCACACCGGCGCGATGTGCATCCGCGAGGCGGGGCACCGGCAGGGCGACGGCGTCTCCGTCCAGGCCAACATGATGCTGCGCGACACCGTGCCCGACGCCATGGTGCGCGCGTACGAGTCGACGTCGGGCGACCTGGCCGACCGCCTGCTCGCGGCGCTGGATGCGGCGCAGGCCGAGGGCGGCGATATCCGCGGCAGGCAGTCCGCGGCGATCGTGGTGGCGGCCGGCGACCCGAGCGGCAGGCCGTGGCAGGACCGCCGCGTCGACCTGCGCGTCGAGGACCACCCCGATCCGCTCGCCGAGCTGCGCCGGCTGGTGCAGCTGCGCCGTGCGTACGACGCGATCGACCGGGCCGAGCACGCGGGGTTGCGCGGTGACCTCGCCACCGCGACGGCGGAGTACGCGAAGGCGGAGGCCGCGTCCGTGGGCAACGTCGAGCCGGCGTTCTGGTTCGGCGTCGGCATCGCGATGAGCGGCGACGTCGAGCGGGCACGCAAGGTGCTCGCCGGGCCGTTCGCCGCGCACGACGGCTGGAAGGAGCTGCTGCGCCGGCTCCCCGCGGCGGGCATGTTCCCCGACGACACACAGCTGATCGACCGGTTGCTGGAGTGAGTGTGGTTAGCGTGCCGGCATGGCTGAGCGAACGATCCTGCTGACCGGGGCCACCGACGGGCTGGGCCGCGCGGTGGCGGAGGCACTTGCGGCCGACGACGTACGGCTGCTCCTGCACGGGCGGAACGAGCGACGGCTGGCGCGTACCGTCGCCGACATCCGGGCGGCCACGGGCAACGACGCGGTCGAGGGCGTGCTGGCCGACCTCGCCTCGCTCGACCAGGTGCGGGGGCTGGCCGACGAGGTGCGGCGACGTACCGAGCGGCTCGACGTGCTCGTCAACAACGCCGGCATCGGCTCGGGCGAGCCGGACGGGCGTGAGCGCCGGACGAGTGCGGACGGCCACGAGCTGCGGTTCGCCGTGAACCACCTCGCCGGGTTCCTGCTGACGCTGGGACTGCTGCCGCTGTTGCGCGCGTCCGCGCCCGCGCGTGTCGTCAACGTCGCGTCACTCGGCCAGGCACCGCTCGACTTCGACGACCTGATGCTCGAGCGCGACTACGACGGCTGGCGGGCGTACGGGCAGAGCAAGCTGGCGCAGATCCTGTTCACGTTCGAGCTCGCGTCGCGGCTACCGGCCCGCGAGGTGACCGTGAACGCGCTGCACCCGGGGACGTTCATGCCGACCAAGATGGTGCTGCGCGAACGCGGCAGCTCGGTCGACACGCTCGAGACGGGCGTGGCGTCGGTCGTCCGGCTGGTCACCGATCCCGGCCTCGACGGCGTCACCGGCCGGTTCTACGACCGCACCCGCGAGTCCCGCGTCGACGAGCAGGCGTACGACCCGGCCGCCCGCAAGGAGTTGTGGAACCGCAGCCTGGACCTCACCGCCGCGCCCAACGTCCGTTGACGCCGGCTTCACATGGCGCCACTCGTCTTCACATGGCGCAGCCGGACCTCACATGGCGCAGCCGGAGAAGATGTCCTGTTCCTGCCGGTTCCGGTCAAGCGGCGCCATGTGATGTCCAGCGGCGCCATGTGAAGTCCAGTGCCGCCATGTGATGTCGAGCTGCGGCAGGTGAGAAGTGGGCCGGTCGCGGCGCAGACGTCGACCACCGCGAGTTCCATCAGCGGTCCTCTCCCTGGTCGAACAGGTCCTGCTGCCCGCCGTCGTAGACGAGCTCGCCGTCATGCAGTCGGGCGAGGTCGCTGACGGTGTGCCGCTGCCGTCCGCCGTCGTGCAGGAGGTGCACCACCGGCACGCCCCGCACCGCGACGACGTGGTCGGCGATCATGCTGCGATGGCAACGCCACCACAGGCTCTCGGCGCACATCACCGCCGTCGGCGCGCGCTCCGCGTCCGCGACCAGGTCGTCGATCGCGGCACGGAATTCCGGCGTTCGCATGTGCGCCGCGTACCCGGCGAAAGAACCGTTACGGAGGCTGGTGTCCGGCGAGTCGGGTTGTGCCCGGCGCCAGCCGCCCAGGCGCGGCTCGTGCCGGTAGGCGATGCCGTGCTCCGGCAGCCACTGCGACATCCGGCTGCGCGCGACGTGCGGATGCCGCCTGCTGCCGGGCGCGGTGCGTACGTCCACGAGCTGCTCGATCCCCGACGCAAGCAGCAGCTCGACGATGCGCTCCGCGGACGCCGTCCCGTGCCCGAACGTGTAGAGCTCCCGCGTCTCCCGACCCCGGTCCGCCGCCCGGGCGGTGCGGGCGAGGCGACGGGCCTCGCGGAGCGGCGTCGGCGTGCGGTGCGTCGCCGCGGCGAGGACGACGGCCGCCGCGGTCTCCGCATCGGTGCGCCAGGCCGCATGCGCGACGAGCGGCCGGCTTCCGGCACGGGTGCGCACCCAGTACCCCACCACCGCACCGTCCAGCTGCACCGGGCTACGCGCGCCGCGCTCGTCCGCCGGCCAGTCGCCGGACGCCGACAGCGGGCGGTGCGTGACGCCGACGGTCGGCAGGTCGAGCACGGCGCCCAGGTGCCGCGCCAGCCCGGCCCGTCGTGGGTGGTCGTACCCGGTGCCGTCGACGAGCAGCACGTCCGGCCGCAGCGGCAACGCGCGCACGGCCGCGTCCAGCAGCGCACCCAGGCGCAAGGCGAGCAGACCTGGCAGGTAGCCGCCGCCGGCACGCCCCGTGACCGTCGACGTCCCGAGCGGGCTGGTATCGCGGAAGCACGCGGCGGCCGCCCATCCGGCGTCGCCTGCCGCACCGGGACCGCTGTAACCGCGTGGGAAGCACGCGAAGCAGCCGGCCACCACCGCCGGTTCACCGGATGGACGCCACGGTTCCGGCTCGTTCTCGGCGAGCCGTTGTTGCGCCGCGACGAGCTCGTCGGCCGTCGTGGGCCATGCCGTCGCCGCGTCCATCGACCCATCGTCGCAACCGTGGACGGCGCGCGACGGCGGAGCCTACTGTCATGCCATGGCTCGCCGTCTCCCCCTCCGCTCCCTCGCGCTGGCGACGGCCGTCGTCGCCGGCAGCGCACTGCTCACCGCGCCGGCGGGCGCCAGCCCGGCCGCGTCCGCGCTGCCGCTCGGCCCCGCAGGCCTGAGCGAGACGCGCACCACCACGACGCTCCAGCCGGGCGTCACCCTCACCCGGATCGTCCGCGGCACCGCCGACCCGAACGACGCGTGGACGATCGAGATCTCCGTGCCCGCGGGCGGCAACCCGGACCCGGACGCGCCCGCGGCGGCGCTGTCGTCGCGGCAGGACGCCGAGCAGGCCGCCGCCGACCTCGACACGGACGGGCTGGACGCGCGGGCCGAGCGGGTCACCACGCCGCCGACGAGCGACTACGCGCCGGGCACACTCGGCTGGCGCGTCCGCGTGGGCAGGTACGCGCAGAGCGCCGACGCGAGCGGCGACCTGGCGAAGGTCAGGGCCGCCGGGTTCGGGGGCTCCACCTTGTTCACCGGCTGGGACGGCGCGAGCTCGTCCGGCCCGTGGCACGTCGACGTGCTGACCGTCGACCCGGCGGCGTTCCGCGGCCGGCTCGTCGGCTCGTACGGCGCAGACATCGAGACCCGTGAGAGCACGAGCGCGACCGCCCGTGCCGCGGGCGCCACGGCCGCGACGAACGCGGGCTTCTTCGTCCTCGACCCGAACTCCGGCGCGCCCGGTGACCCGGCCGGTCTGGGCGTCTACGGCGGCAGGCTGCTGAGCGAGGCGACGAACGGGCGCCCGGCGTTCGTGTTCCACGCGGACGGACGGCGCAGCGCGGTCACGCGCTTAACCTGGCAGGGTGCGGTCGCGGGCGCGGGTGGGCAGCGGCTCCCCCTCGACGGGATCGACCGCGTGCCCGGGCTGATCCGCAACTGCGGTGGCACGCCCGACGACCAGCCGACCGCGCACCCGCTGCACGACATCACGTGCACCGACCCGGACGAGGCAGTGGTGTTCACGCCGCAGTACGGCGCGTCGACACCGCCGGGGGACGGCGTCGAGGCGGTACTGGACCGCACCGGCCGGGTCACCGCGGTTCGCTCGCCGCGCGGCGGTGCCGTCTTAGCGGGCGGCAGCACCGTCCAGGCGGTCGGCGCGGACGCCGCGCGGCTGCAGGCGTTGGCGCCCGTCGGCACGCAGTTGCAGGTGACGTCGCAGCTGCGTTCGACGGACGGGAACGTCGTCTCGCCGTCGCCGTCGACGTACGTCGTGAACGGCGGTCCCGAGCTGGTGAACGGCGGACGGGTGCACGTCACGCCGCAGCGCGACGGCATGGTGCACCCGGGCGACCCGAGCTCGTACTACGGCTTCTCGCACAAGCGCAACCCGCGCACCCTCGTGGGCGTCGACGCGCGCGGCCGCACCGTGATCGTCACCGCGGACGGGCGCAGTACGGCGAGCCTCGGCCTCAGCATCACCGAGGCCGGCGCGGTGGCACACGCGCTCGGCCTGCGCGACGCGATGAACCTGGACGGCGGCGGCTCGACCACGATGGTCGTCGGCGGCCAGGTGATCAACGCCCCGTCCGACGCGACCGGCGAGCGCCCGGTGGGTGATGCGCTGCTGGTCCTGCCCTGAGCGCGCGTCCCGCTCACGCCCAGCCGAGCTCGTGGAGCCGCCCGTCGTCGATGCCGAAGTGGTGGGCCACCTCGTGCACGACGGTGACGCGCACCTCCCGCTCGACCTCCTCCGGCGTCTCGCAGACGGCGCAGATCGTGTTGCGGTAGATGGAGATGCGGTCCGGCAGCACGCCCGCATACCACTGCCCGCGCTGGGTCAGCGGCACGCCCTGGTAGAGGCCGAGCAGCCCGGGCTGTGGCGGGTCGTCCTCGACGACGACGGCGACGTTGTTCATCATCGCGCCCAGCTCGTCGGGTATCCCGTCCAGCGCGTCCTGGACGAGCAGCTCGAACTCGGCCGGCGTCAGCTTCACCACGTACGCTCCACGCCGCCCATTTTGCCCGCGCCGGGCGGGATGAGACGGTGTGGTCATGCGGGTGTTGCGAGCGGCGTGGCGCCGGGTCGTCCACCTCGTCGGGCCACGGGCGCGGCGACGGGTCGCCGTCGTCGTCGTGGCCCTGGTCGGCGCGTGGTTCGGGCTGATCGTCGGCGGGCAGGTCACCGCGCCGATCGGCCCGGTGGACGCGAACCTCTCGATCCGCCCGTCGCTCACCGGCAACACGTTCGTCGACGTCGCACCGCTCGGCACGATCGAGCTCGACACGACGGACGCGCCGATCGCCCTCAACGCGTCCGTCGCGGAGATCCGGGTGACCGCCGTCCAGGCGATCTTCCGCGACCCGAACAGTCTCGAGGACCTGCAGGCCCAGGTGACCTCGGACCTGCGTACCGCCGTCATCAAGCTCGCGCTCAGGTCGCTGGTCTTCGGCACGCTCGGCGCCGCGCTGCTCACCGCCGTGGCGTTCCGCCGGTGGCGGACGACGTGGAAGAGCGCGCTCGTCGCGTTCGGCCTGATCCTGATCGCGTACGCGGTCGCCGCGGCGACCTGGAACCCGAAGGCGATCGAGCAACCCCGCTACACCGGGCTGCTCACGACGGCGCCGAGCGTCGTCGGCACCGCGGAGAACCTCACCAACCACTTCGGCAAGTACAGCGCGGAGCTCGCCAAGCTCGTCAGCAACGTCACGAAGCTGTACGACACGACCTCGCATCTGCCGCTCTACAGCCCGGACCCGAACACGCTGCGCGTGCTGCACGTGTCCGACATCCACCTGAACCCGGCGACGTGGGACGTGCTGCGCTCCGTCCAGCAGCAGTTCCACGCGCAGCTGATCATCGACACCGGTGACCTCACCGACCACGGCAGCGGCGCCGAGGACCGGATCGCGAGCGAGATCGGCACGCTCAAGGTGCCGTACGTCTACGTCAAGGGCAACCACGACTCGGACTCCACCGTCCGCGCCGTGGCGAGCCAGCAGAACGCCGTCGTGCTGAGCGGCCGAGAACGCACGGTCGCGGGGCTGCGGCTGTGGGGCATCGGCGACCCGCGCTTCACCCCGGACAAGAGCACCCACGTGGACAAGGACGACGCACAGCTGGTCGCGTACGGCCAGCGGCTGCGCTCGCGGATCGAGGCCGCGGGCACCGTCGACATCGCCATGACGCACGACCCGACGGTCGCCGGGCAGTGGGACGGGCTCACGCCGCTCGTGCTCGCCGGGCACACCCACCGCAGGAACACCGAGATGCTGCCGGGCGGCACCCGGATGATGGTGGAGGGCTCGACGGGCGGTGCCGGCCTGCGCGCACTGGACCACGGCGCGCCGACGCCGATCGAGCTGGACGTCATGTACTTCGACAAGCAGACCCGGCGGATGCAGGCGTGGGACGAGATCACCCTCGGCGGCCTCGGCCTGACCTCCGCCCGCATCGACCGCCACGTCGAGACCGAGCCGAACCGGCCGCTCAACCAGGTCGCCGGCGAGTCGCCGTCCCCTGTCCTGTCACCCACGCCGACGGGAACCGAGACCCCGTTCACCCTCCCGCCGTCCACGCCGCCGCCGACACCCGCCACGTCGACGAGCAAGCGCGCCGCCCGCAGGCGGCGGACGCGGTCCGCTTTGCCGGCCCTGTACCCGGCCGCATATCCTTGACCGGTCCGTGCGCGTCGAGGCGCGGCGAACGTCCCCATCGTCCAGCGGCCTAGGACTCCGCCCTTTCAAGGCGGCAACGCGGGTTCGAATCCCGTTGGGGGCACAGATCGTCGGCCGGCACGTGCCGAGCGGTTCGTCCGGCACCACATGGGTACACAATGGCTGCAGTGGTGCAGGGACTCGTCTGACGGGAAGTCGTGTCATGAAGAAGGCACTGATGGTCGCCGTGCTGGGAGCCGGAGCCGCGATGGCGTTCGCCATGCGCCAGGAGCTACGCAGGTACGTGATGATCAAGCGGGTGGGATCGAACCCGAAGCTCGTAGGCCGAAGCGTCACGCAGCCGGGCAACGAGCGCGCGCTGGGATCGAGTGACGAGCAGCGCCGGCGCGACAGGGAGCCCGCGGCGGACCTGGCGATGCCGGACCAGGCACCGAACCTGCAGCCCGGCGACCAGGCCGGCTGAGCGGCGCTCAGTCCAGCCTGGCGACCGCGCCCGGGTGCTCGAGCCGGTCGTTCACGATGGCCAGGTGGTAGCTCGTATAGCGGCGTAAGGTGTCCAGCTGCGTCGGGCTCAGCCGGTCGCACACCCAGTCCCAGTGCAACGCCACCCAGTCACCCGGCGCCAGCCCGGTGACCAGACCCTCCCCGTCCATCGCACCGACGGCGACCTCCTTCGCGGGCGGCGCGACCGAGAGCCTCCGCCCGTCGAAGGCAAGCGCCTGCGACTCGACGACGACC
>JAFMQP010000087.1 GCA_017354575.1 Acidothermales bacterium
ACCAGCGCCTGCACAACAGCCGCCAACGCGAACCCGAGGACCAGGGCCCAGAGGATCTCCCACGCCATCGAGCCCGCGAGGGCGAGGGCGTGGCCGAGCGCGCTCCCGACGGTGGCCATCCCAGCACGCTATCGGCCCGGTGTCCTGCGTCGGCGTAGCGTTGGCCCGATGGGGAACGCCGTGGTGCGTCAGGTGCCGGCCGTGCTCGAGCCGTTCGTCGGGTCGATCGCGTACCACGAGAACGCGTTCGCCCATGCGCGCGAGCGCGTGCTGCCGAACGGCCTGGCGCAGCTGATCGTCAACATGCGCGAAGACCGGCTGAGCGCGCACGAGGACGACGGCACGGTTCGGCACGTGGCCGGCATCGGCCTGTCCGGCGTGTGCCCGGCACCGAAGGTGGTCGACCCGGCCGACCAGGCCGCGGTGATCTGCGTCGCGTTCCGGCCCGGCGGCGCGTACCCGTTCTTCGCCGCGCCGCAGTCGGCGGCGGCGGGCCAGCTCGTCGGGCTGGACGACCTGTGGGGACGCGCCGGCAGCCGGCTGCGCGAGCGGCTGCTCGACGCCCCTACGCCGGAGGAACGGCTCCGGCTGGTCGAGCGCGCGCTGCTGGAACGGGCCGCGGACGCGCTGCGTCCGGACGCCGCGACGGCCTACGCGGTCGCCGCGCTCGGCCGCGGCGTGCCCGTGGCGTCCGTCGTCGACCGGCTCGGGCGCACGCCGCGCGCGTTCATCAGGTCCTTCACCGAACGGGTCGGCCTGCCGCCCAAACAGTTCGCGCGGATCCGCCGGTTCCAGCGGCTGCTCGCGTCCATCCCGCACGACCGGCCGGCCGACTGGGCACGGCTCGCGGCGTGCTGCGGCTACTACGACCAGTCCCATCTCATCCGGGACTTCCGGTCGCTCGCCGGGACCACACCCGCGCGGTACCGGCCGCGCAACGCGAAGGAACGCAACCACGTACCGCTGCCGGCCGACTGACAATTTCGTCCAATCCGGCGGCCGCCGTACCGGGCATCATCGCGGGTATGACGACGACACTCACACCGCGGCTGATCGTCTCCGGCGCCGCGAAGGCCATCGAGTTCTACCGTGCCGCGCTTGGCGCCGAGGAGGTGTCGCGGTACGCCGACGCCACCGGCGCGGTCGTGCACACCGAACTGAGCGTCGACGGCGCCGTCTTCACGCTCAAGGACGAGAGCCCGACCTCCGACCCCGGCGTCGGCGACCAGGCACCGACGTCGTACGGCGGCACGCCCGTGTTCCTCTCCCTGACCGTGCCGGACGCCCGGGGCGTCGGTGCCCGGATGGAGGCCGCGGGCGCCACCGTGGTCTTCCCGATCGACGACCACCCGTACGGCACGATGGGCCGGCTCGCCGACCCGTTCGGCCATGTCTGGATGATCCACCAGGACGGCTGACGCGCATCCCGCTCGACTACGGCCACCGACCGGCTGAGCGAGTAGCCGCCCCCGGCAGTGCCGGCTGATCACGTCAACATGATCAACTTGAACCATCCGGGGGCGAACCCGGGCCGGATGAGCCCGTCAGCGGTTGGGCGCGGGGCGCGCCGCGAGCCGCTTGGTGGCGATCCGGCGCCGGGCGCGGCGGATGATGCTGCGGGCCTCGCGGGCGAGGTCGGCGGCGCCGATCAGGCCCGCCTCGTTGCCCAGCTCGGCGCGGACGATGCGCGGCTCGGGACGGAACCCGCGGCCGGTGAGCGAGCGCCGGAACGCGTCCCGTGCCGGCCCGAGCAGCAGGTCGCCCGCCTCCGACACGCCGCCGCCGATGACGAAGCAGCTGGGGTCGCACGCGGCCGCCAGGTTGGCGAGCCCGAGACCCAGCCACCGGCCGACCTCCTCGAACAGCTCGATGGCCGTCGGGTCGCCGTCCTTCGCGGCCTCCGTGACGACGGGCCCGGTGATCGCCTGGACGTCGCCGTCCGTGCGTTCGAGCAGCGCCTGGGCGACCGGCGAGCCGGACGCCGCCAGCTCGCGTGCCTCCCGCACGAGGGCGTTGCCGCTCGCGTACTGCTCCCAGCAGCCGCGGTTGCCGCACTCGCACCGGTGCCCGCCGGGCACCATCGTCATGTGCCCGAACTCGCCGGCGACGCCGAACTTGCCGCGTTCCACCACGCCGTCGATCACCAGCGCGCCGCCGATGCCGGTGCCGAGGTTGACGCACAGCAGGTGCGTCTCGCCGACCGCCGCGCCGAACCGCCACTCGGCCCACGCCGCCGCGTTCGCGTCGTTCTCCACCACCACCGGCATGGACAGCCGTCGCTCGACGCCGGCGCGCAGCGGTTCGTGCCGCCACGCCAGGTGCGGCGCGAACAGCACCGACGAGCGGCTGGCGTCGACGAACCCGGCCGCGCCGATGCCGACGGCCACCGCGTCGTACTCGGCCGACAGCGCGGTGACGACGTCGGCGATGGTGTCCTCGGTGTCGTGCGGGTTGCGTCCCGGCGTGTCCCTGCGCTCCCGGGCGAGCACTTGGCCGTCCGCGTCCACCACGCCCCCGGCGACCTTGGTGCCGCCGATGTCGACGCCGATCGTCAGCAACCGGCTGGCCATGTCCCCCCAGGTCTCGTGTGCACCGGTGCCGCTACCGCCGCGGTCGTCTGGACTGCTCGGCCGCCTGCCTGATCAGGTCGACCAGCGTCTTCGCGGTGTCGCCGATCTGCTCGTACAGCTCCGGCTGGCTGTTACGCACCACGGCCATCGTCTGGCAGAACGGGCAGTACCGGCACTCCCGGCCCGGGTCCGCGTCGTGGGCCGACGTCGCCTGTGCCCAGACGTCGTCCGCCCGCTGCCGGGCGCCGCGGAACGCCGAGCCCGTCGCCGCGCGGCCCCATCCGGCCGCGGTCCGCGCCATCGACGCGCTGCGGAAGAAGTCGCTCATCCAGCTCTCGACGGAGTCGAGGACGCGGTTCGCGGAGTCCTCGGGCGCCGCACGTTCGCGGTCGGCCCGCGGCGTCGAACGCTGCGAGGCGCGGTCGACGAACTCCGACGCCCCGCGGAACACGCTGCCGAGGAGACCGTCCACGGAGTCGAGGAACTGGCGCGCGTACTCGTCGGTGCCGGGACCGGCACCGGTGCCCGCGTCCGTGTCGTCCGCCGTCTCCCGCGGCTGCTCGGTCGCCTCCTCCGCACGGGATTGCTGCCCGGCAGGCTCCTCGGCGAAGCCGGCACCCGGCGTCTCCGGTTCGCTCGGCCCGGCCGTCTCCGCGTCCAGACGCTCCGCCCCCAGCTGCTCGGCGCTCGGCTGGTCGGCGGGTGGCGGCTCGACGGGCGGCTCGACGGGCGGCGGTGTCGCCGCGCCGGCGCTGCTGTCCGTGCCGGTGTCCTTGTCCGCGCCGTTCGGCTGCGGCCGCTGGGGCTGCTGCGGCTGTTCGGCGTCGCTACCGCGTGCGCCGTCGTCCTCAGTGTTCATGGGCCATCGCCCTCCTCGCTCGAGGCCCCACCTCTGCCGTCCATCCTCGCAGGCGGCGGGCGAAACCGCTCAGCGCTCCTCCACCCGCTTCTTCAGGCCGTTGAGCGCGGTGTCGACGATCAGCCGCTCCGCCTTGCGTTTCAGCATGCCGATCATCGGGATCCGCACGTCCACGGTGAGCTCGTAGGTCACCTTGGTGCCGCGGCCGGAGTCGGTCAGCAGGTAGGCGCCGTCCATCACGGTGACCACGGAACCCGGCTTCGCGAGCGTCCAGTCGACCCGCTCGTCCCCCGTCCAGGTGAACGCGAGCACGTAGTCGTCCTTGACGATGCCGGCGTCGATGACGAAGCGCACCCGACTGGCGCGGCCGGACGCGTCCCGTTCGAGCACCTCGGTGCGCTTGACGTTCGCCCAGTCCGGGTAGGCCTCGAAGTCGGAGATGACCGCCATGACGTCCGGGCGGCTCGCGGTCACGTCGATGCTGGATCCGGTCTGCTGCGCCATGGCGAGCGAGGTTACCGGCGAGACGGCGAGGCGACCACCGCCCGGTGCTCCAGCTCGTCCTTGAGCCGGTTGATCCGGCGCTTGAACGACAGCGCGTGGTGACGCCGCAGCCGGTCCGCGAGCCGGGTCCGGAGCCGCCCGGGAGGCGGGGCGTCCCGCGGGTCGACACGCAGGTAGAAGTGCACGACGGTGCCGTCGCGGTAACGTTCGAGCCATACCTCGCTGGTCCCGGTCAGCTGCCCGCTCACCCACCAGCGGACGCCCTCGCGGCCGCGGTCCTCGGCCAGGTGCAGCCGCAGGGTCGGCCACCACGACGGCCAGCTCGCCGGGTCGCGGAACACGGCGGCGAGCCGCGCGGGCGCCGCGCGCACGTACGTCTCGTCCACCAGGTCGACCACGGGCATGGCCCCAGACGCTACCGGTTGGTAGCGTCCCACCATCGAACGGCACAGGTAGGAGCACCAGTGCGAGAGTTCAGCGCGCCCGAGACCGTCCGCATCGAGGCGGACGACAACCTCGCCAGGACCGTGGTCAGACACGCCGCGGAGCGGCCCGACGCCGTGCTCCTGCGGCGCAAGGTCGACGGTCGGTGGCGCCCCGTCACGGCCGCTGAGTTCGCCGCGCAGGTCCGTGCCCTGGCCAAGGGACTGGTCGCCGAGGGCGTCGAGCCGGGTGACCGTGTCGCGCTGATGTCGGTCACCTCGTACGAGTGGACGCTGGTCGACTACGCCGTCATGACCGCCGGGGCGGTCACCGTGCCGGTCTACGAGACCAGCTCCCCCAGCCAGGTCGAGTGGATCCTGTCCGACTCCGGCGCCACGCTCGCGTTCGTCCAGCACCGCGGTCACGCCGAGCTCGTCGAGAAGGCCGGTGCCGAGGCGCCCGCGTCTGGCCGCGTGTACACGCTCGCCGACGGCGCCGTCGCCACGCTCACCGAACGCGGCGCGGACGTGCCGGACGACGAGATCGACCGCAGGATCGCCGCCACGAAGGCCGACATGCTCGCCACGCTCGTCTACACGTCGGGTACGACGGGGCGGCCGAGGGGCTGCGAGCTCACCCACCTCAACCTGCTGTCGAACGCGCGCAGCGCCACCAGCCAGGGGCTCGGCGACCTGCTCCACCAGCCCGACGCGTCCACGCTGCTGTTCCTGCCGCTCGCGCACGTCTTCGCCAGGATCATCCAGGCGCTGTGCATCGAGAACGCCGTCACGTTCGGGCACTGCGAGGACATGAGGAGCGGCCTGCTTCCCGACCTCGCGTCGTTCCGGCCGACGTTCATCCTCGCCGTACCGCGCGTGTTCGAGAAGGTCTTCAACAGCGCGTCCAGCCAGGCCACGCTCGGCGGCAAGGGGAAGATCTTCGGCCGCGCGGTCGCCGTCGCGCAGCAGTACTCACGCTCGCTCGACACCGGCGGCCCGGGGCTCGCGCTCCGCGCCCAGCGCGCCCTGTTCGACCGGCTCGTGTACGGCAGGCTGCGCGCCGTCATGGGCGGGCAGGTGCGGTACGCCGTGTCCGGCGGCGGGCCGCTCGCGCCCGACCTCGCCCACTTCTTCCGCGGCCTCGGCCTGGTCGTCCTCGAGGGCTACGGCCTCACCGAGACCGCGCCGGTGATCTCCGTCAACCTGCCGGCGGACGTCCGCATCGGCACGGTCGGCCGGCCCGTCGGCGGCACCTCGGTGCGCATCGCCGACGACGGCGAGATCCTGATCAAGGGCCCGCAGGTGTTCGGCGGCTACTGGCACAACGACGCCGGCACCAAGGCGGCGTTCGACGCCGACGGCTGGTTCCGCACCGGTGACCTCGGTGAGCTCGACGACGACGGCTACCTGCGCATCACCGGGCGCAAGAAGGAGATCATCGTCACCGCCGGCGGCAAGAACGTCTCGCCTTCGGTGCTCGAGGACCGCATGCGCATCCACCCGCTCGTCAGCCAGTGCATGGTGGTCGGCGACAACAAGCCGTTCATCGCCGCGATCGTCACCCTCGACGCCGAGACGCTGCCGGACTGGCTCGCCGCGAACGGCAAGCAGGCGATGGACCCCGCCGAGGCGAAGGACGACCCCGACGTCCGCAGGGGCGTGCAGGAGGCCGTCGACGACGCCAACTCGCTCGTCTCGCACGCCGAGGCGATCAAGAAGTTCCGCATCCTCGCCGGCGACTGGACCGTCGAGGGCGGCGAGCTCACCGCCAAGCTCAGCCTGCGCCGCAAGGTGGTCATGGAACGCGTCGCCGACGAGGTCGCGGCGCTCTACGCCTGAGGCACCCGCAGCAGCTCGCGGAGCCGCGCGACCACGCGGTCCCAGCCCCACTCCCGCTCCACCCACGCGCGCCCCCGGGCGCCCATCGCGGCGGCGAGCTCCCGGTCGCGCAGCAGGGCGACGAGCCGTTCCGCGACGGTGTCGGGCGACCGCCCGTCCACGACGTAACCGGTCTCGCCGTCGCGTACGGCGTCCCGGGAGCCGCCGGAGTCGCCCGCGACGACGGGCAGTCCGCACGCGGCCGCCTCGAGGAACACGATGCCGAGCGCCTCGACGTCCAGGCCGCCGGCCCGGGTGCGGCAGGGCATCGCGAACACGTCACCCGCGTCGAAGTGCGCCGGGAGCTCACGCCACGGCACCGAGCCCGTGAACACGACGGCGTCGGCCACGCCGGTGGCGTCGGCCAGCCGGCGCAACCGGTCGCGGGACGGCCCGCCGCCGACGAGCAGCAGCGTCGCGTCGGGCACCGCGCGTCGCACCGCGGGCCAGGCGCGGATCAGCGTGTCCTGGCCCTTGCGCGGCACCAGGCGCGACACGCACACCACCACCGGGCGGTCGGCGAGCCCGAGCCGGTCGCGCATCGCGGCTCCCCCGGCGTCCGGGCGGAACGCGTCGAGGTCGACGCCCGGCGCGAGCCAGGCCATCCGCGCGGCGGCGGCGTCGGACAGCGCGGGCGCGATGCGGCCCCGCGTGTACTCCCCGACGTACGTGACCACGTCGACGTCGTCGCCGATGCGCCGCAGCAACGCCCGCGCGCCGGGCAGCCGGGCCCAGCCGGTCTCGTGCCCGTGGGTCAGCGCGACTGCGCGTCCGACGCCGGCCGCCCGCAGCCCGCGGGTCAGCAACCCCAGCGGCGCGGCCGCGCCGTACAGCACCGAGGCGCACTTGTGCTCGCGCGCGGCGCGCCGCGCCCGGCCGAGTACCCCCGGCGTCGGCAGCATCAGCGACGTCGGGTGGCGGACGACCGGGAACGGCTGCTCGCGGTCGAAGTCGGCGGCGCCCCGCCACGCCGGCGCGTACACCGCCACCTCGTCGCCGAGGCCGCGGCAGAGCGCGTGCACGAACGCCTGGATGCCGCCGGGCCGGGGCGGGAAGTCGTTGGTGACGACGAGCGTCCCTGTCACGACAGCTGGGCCTTGACGTAACCCTGCCAGCCGTGCACGAACGCCGAACGCGACACACCCAGGACCTTCCTGAGCACGTGGTCCTGGTCGGCCGTGCTCGTGCCCGAGCGCGCGGCCATGGCGCGGTAGACGCGGATGAGCGCGGACTCGCCGTAGCGGAACGCGATGTACCGGGCGGCGAGCCACGCCTCCTCGTAGGCCTGGTCGACGTGCGTGCTGTGGAAGTCCGCCTCGTCCGGCAGGTCGGTCGGCACGTGGCCCTTGCGCACGTCGGCGCGCAGCTCCTCGGCGATCGTGTCGGTGCCCACGCCGCTGCGCTTCCAGCCGACGTAGTCGGCGAACCCCTCCGACACCCACATCGGCACGCTGCCGAGCGACCCGGTGGCCAGGTGGGTCATCTCGTGGGTCAGCACGACCAACCGGCCGGTGTCGCTCATCCGCTTCCACGCGGCCGGGTTGATGACCACCCGGTTCCACTGGTACAGGTGGCCGGCGGCGTCCACGCCCGACCCGCCCGTCGTGACGGCGGCGAGCGGCTCGATCTGGTCGGTGGCAGACAGCGTCGCCGCCTCGGTCGCGTCCGCCGGTACGACGACGATCGCGCCGTGCTCCCACTGTCCGGGCCACACCGCGTCCACCCGCGGCACGGCTTCGGCCGCCTGGTGCTCGACCGTGGTCATGTCCTGCCTCGACGCACCGATGCCGAGCACCACGATCCGGCCGGCGCGCACCGAGGTCGTGGTGCCGATGTCCCACGGCTCGGTGTGCGTCTGCTGGTCGGTGATGTCGGTGATGCGCCAGCCCTCGGGCCGCTTGGCGACGTCCACGCGCTGGTCGAGGACCGCCTTCTCGTCGGTGAGGCCGCTCAGCGCATAGACGGTGACGACGCTGTAGCTCCAGCTCTCCGCGCCCGCGCCGGGCAGCCGCTGGCCCGTCCCCGGTTCCAGGGTGGACGCCCAGGACGCCATCGGTACGCCGTGGACGTGTTCGTAGAACGCGCCCTGACGGTCCCGCAGCGACCGGGCGGCGCCGTCCAGCGGCGCGAGGAACGCATCGCGGTCACCGTGGAGCAGTCCCGCCGCCCGATCGCCCAACAGCTTCCGCACGTCGGCGACCGGCCCGTCCGTCGACGTGGGACTGGGGCTGATCGTCGCCGTGGCCGTGGGCGGGCTCTGCGGCGAGGTGCTCGCGCGGCCGTCCGGATGCGCCGGTGAACCGCACGCGGCGAGCACTCCCATGGCGACGGCCACCGCTGTCAGCCGCCGGATGCGCGACCGGTTCACCCCCCGAAGGCGTGGGCCGCTGTGGAGACTCCACCGCCCGTTCATCGCTGACGATCGTACGGGGCGGCCCCGGAACTGTCGCGGTCGGACAGTCCGGAGCCGTCCCGGAAGGGTTCAGCGGATCAGCCGGGCCGGCCGGCACCCGCGTACGTACCCATGTGGTTGAGGCTGTCGTACCGTACGACCTCGCCGCTGTTCGGCGCGTCGATCATCTGGTTGTTGCCGACGTAGATGCCGACGTGATGGATCGGGCTGCCGAAGAACACCAGGTCTCCCGGCTGGAGCGCGGAGCGCGGCACGTGCGGCAGGCTCGAGTACTGCTGCTGCGACGAGTGCGGCAGCGACACCCCCGCCTGGCGCCACGACGCCATGGTGAGACCGGAGCAGTCGTACGAGTCGGGCCCGTCCGCACCCCACGAGTAAGGCTTGCCGAGCTGCGCCCTCGCGTACGAGATCGCGGCACCGGCCCGTCCGCTCGCCGAGGGCAGGTGGATCGGCGTGCGGTCAGCGCGCGAGGCCTGGTTGTCGTTGCGGCCGGCGGCGTTCAGCTGGTTGAGCAACACCTTCTGCTTGGCCAGGGTCTTGAGGATCGTCGCCTTCTTGCTCTTGAGCGACGAGGTGACCTGCCGCTGCTGCGACAACGCGGCCTTCGCGGACCTGCGCTCCGCGGCCACCTGCCGCATAGCGTGCTGGTACTGCTCGATCTTGCTGCGGTCCTGGTCGGACAGCTGGTCGATGCTGGTCGCCTTGTCGACCACGTCCTGCGGTGTCGTCGCCGTCGCCAGCGTGGCCAGGTCGCTCACACCGCCCATGTACGCCGACGCCGCCATGGCGGCGATCGACCTGCGCAGCCTGTCGGCCTCGGCCTGCTGCTTGGCAGCCCGCTTGTTGAGCGCGGCGACCTTCTTCTGCGCGGAGGTGAGGGCGATGCGCGCCTGATCGTACTGCTCGGTGACCTTCGAGACGGTCTCGCCGAGCGAGTCGACCCTTTTCCGGACGGAGCCGATGTCGTGCTTGGGCGCCGCTGCCGCGCTGGGCGTGAGCGTCACGCCGACGGCGAGTACGGCGACGGCGGCGAGCACGCGCGAGGCGACGACCAGGCGCCGGCCTGCGCCGTGCGGGGCACGAACGAGCGATGTCAACCGGTGGACACGTTCAGCGAAGACCCGGGGCGGTCTATGCCGTGTCGCCACAGGGCGACTCCTTCTTCCTCCTCGGCCGCCTACCGGGTGAGCTGACGGGTTCGGGCGGGGAAGGCGCCCTGGACATGCCGCAAGGCATGCCGTTCACCCCATGGGGAAGGTGTTGGTTCCCCGGCTCCTGCGCCGAACTCTGGGGGCGTCGGCGCCGGACTCGGCGGGAGCAGGTCGCGCCACCCGGGGCAGGTGGCTGGGGTACGAGCCTGCTCGAGGACGCACATTAGTGACCGCTCCGTGACGAAGTCAAAGGGGGCCTGCCGCCGTGCCTGAACTCCGGCTGAGCGGCGCGGCGCGCCTCACTGTCCGTGACGCCGACGCCGGCCGGCTGCGGGCCAGGGCCGGCTGTTCATCACGTATGGTCACGAACGCCTCACCCATCAGGTCGGGAACCGCGACGTCAGCCGGTGCCCGTAGCGCGCTGTCCGCCGGCGTCCGGCACGACCAGCCGAAGCGGTGGCACCAGACCGGACTCGGCGAGCACGCCGAGCGCCGCGCTCTCCCGGTCGTCGATGTCGAGATCGCCGTTACCCGGCGCCCCGCCGAGCAGTGCGGTGACCATGCAGTCGTCACAGGCGATGGAGCGCATCTCGCAGCTGTCGCAGTCGATGAGCACCGGGTCCTCCCTAGCGGGTCACGTACGACCTTCCGTCGCAAGCGACGTTAACCACGGCCACCGACAGTCCCCACCACCCTCACTTCACAACTCCACACGGCGCGGCGTCACTCCACATGGCGCGAGGTCACTTCACATGGCGCCGCTCGATTGGAAAAGGGCGATCCGGACGAAATTTCGAGCTGCGCCATGTGAACTCGAGCCGCGCCATGTGAGGTCACCCGGCGGGGACGGCGGATAACCGGCGGGGACAGCGAACAGCGGTCAGGTACGGCGCTGCTGGACGAGGCGGTCGACGAGGACGGCGGAGTCGAGCGGCTCGGCACTCTCGCGGCGGGCGGCGGCCGCGACCTCGCGGTCGGACGAGACGACCACGAGGCGGCGGCCGGCCGGTTCGGCCCGCACGAGCTCGTCGAGCAGCTCGTCGGCGGTGACGCCCGCCGGGCTGAACAGCACCCGTACGCCACGCGCCGCAGGCACCGGCACCCGGCCTCCGAGGTCGGCGCCGTCGAACACGCAGGTGATCTCGGTCCTGACCTGCGCGGCCAGCATCGCCAGGCCGGCGAGCAGCCGGGCCCGCTGCTCACGCAGCGGCAGCTCCGGCCAGCCCAGCTTGGTCACGTTGTACCCGTCGACGAGGAGGTGCGACTGCGGCGCGGCGAGCAGCCGGTCGAGCAGCCCGGGGTCGGTGTCGCGGCGGGCGGGCGCCGACTCGGCCGGCTCGGTGCCGTGCCTCGCGGCCACGATGTCCGCCGGCCGCTCGACGCCCGCGGGGAGCGCGAGCTCACGCCGCAGGCCCTGCGCCGCCTCGATGAGCGCGTCGACGAGCACGCCGATGCGCGCGGTCTCGGCGCCGCGCTCCGACCTCGCCGCGCGACGCCCGGCCTCGACCCGCGCCTCCAGGTCCGCAAGCCGGCCGCGCAGCCGCCGCAGC
>JAFMQP010000350.1 GCA_017354575.1 Acidothermales bacterium
TGCCGCGCGGTGCCGCCTCGAGGAACACGCGCCCGGACTCGCGGATGAGCCCGTAGCCCGCCTTCGCCATCAACGCGGCCACGACGAGCGCGGCGACGGCGTCCGCGCGGGTCCAGCCGGTGAGCCACACGACGGCGCCGGCGATCGCCGTCCCCACGAAGGCGAACAGGTCGTTCAGGATGTGCTGGAACGCGCCCTCCACGGCGAGGCTGCGCCGAGACGCCCTGCGCAGCAACACGACCACCACCAGGTTGACGACGACGCCCGCCAGCGCCGTCACCACCACGGGGACACCGGCGACGTCCGGCGGCGTCACCAGCCGGCGCACGGCCTCGTAGCAGAAGAAGACGACGAGCACGAGCAGCGTGACGCCGTTGGCCTGTGCGGACAGGATCTCCGCGCGCTTGAGCCCGAACGTGTACGAACCGGCCGCGGGACGCGTCGCCAGCCGGGTGGCCACCAGCGCGAGCGCGACGGCGGCGGCGTCGGTGAGCATGTGACCCGCGTCCGTGACGAGCGCCAGCGACCCGACCAGGATGCCGACGACGACCTCGGCCACCATGAACGCGACGATCAGCGCGAGCGCGCCCGCGAGATACCGCCGGTCCGCGTCGACCGGGATGCGATGCTCGTGCCCGCCGCTCACCGACCCCCCTCTCGGGCCGACCTCCACCCGGGTCAATCCTCGCACCGGGGCCGGGACTACCGGCTGACGGATTCCGGCCGTTCCTCGGCCGCCGCCATGTTGCCCAGGATCGCGTCGAACGCGCGGCCGAGGGCCCGGTAGTCCTCGCCCCGGACCGCGTCCACGAAGTACGCGCGGACGCCGCGCACGTGGGTGCACGCCGCTTCGGCCAGCCGGCGGAAACCGGCGTCGGTGAGGATCGCCCAGACGCCGCGGCGGTCGTCGTCGCACGTGTTCCGGGCGACGAGCCCGTCCCTGGCGAGCCGGTCGACGGTGTGGGAGAGCCGGCTGCGCGACTGGTTGCTGAACTCCGCGAGCTCCGCCATCCGCATGGACCGGTCCCCGGCCTCGGACAGCCGCACCAGCACCTCGTACTCGGCGAGCGACAGGTCGTGGTGCTCGCGCAGGTCGCGGTCGAGCAGCTCGTTCAGCCGCGCATGGCCGAGCAGGTAGCTCCGCCAGATGCGCTGCTCGTCCTCGTCGAGCCAGCGAGGTTCCTCCACGCACGACACGGTAGCCCCTCCCCTCGCCCCGCACTGTCGGATTCGCGAGCGGGAATAGTTGACGGCTCAATCATAGTTCATTAGCGTGTCAGCTGAAGACTTCACCACTCCATCGGAGGATGCCACGATGACGCTCGCCGTCGCCCCGCAACAGCTTGCTCCCGGTCTCGTCCCCGGAACCTGGACGATCGACCCCGTCCACTCGGAGGTCGCCTTCGTCGTCCGCCACCTGGTGTCCAAGGTGCGCGGCACCTTCCACGAGTTCGAGGGCGACATCGTGATCGGTGAGACCCTCGACCGCTCCACGGTCGACGTCCGGATCAACCCGTCGTCGGTGAACACCAAGAACGAGACCCGCGACAACCACCTTCGCTCCGCCGACTTCTTCGAGGTCGACGCCCACGACGCCCTGACGTTCCGCGGCACCGGTATCCGGCAGGACGGCGACGACTTCTACCTCGACGGAGAGCTCACCATCCGTGGCACCACCAAGCCGGTGAGCCTCGCGGTCGAGTTCGGCGGCGTCAGCCCGTCCCCGTTCAACGACACCCGCGCCGGTTTCTCCGCGACCACGAAGATCAACCGGCACGACTTCGGCGTCAGCTTCAACGGCCCGGTCCCCGGCTCGGACAAGGCCATGCTCGGTGACGTCGTCACCATCGCCATCGAGGTCGAGGCGGTACTCCAGGACGCCTGACCCACCTCACGCCACCGAGTCGGTGTACGCCTACCCGTCGACGGGCCAGGTGTGCACCGGCTCGTTCGTGTGCATGTGCTCGGAGTACCGGCGCAGCATCTCGCGCAGGGCGTCGGGCCGGTCGAGGTTGCGCTCCCGCTCGATCCGCGCGAGCGTCCGCGTCTGCCAGGTGGCGCCGTTCTGCCCCGTGAGGCACCGCTGCTCGATGACGCCGAGCAGCCGGTCGCGCTGCTCCGGCGCGACGCCCCACGCGTCCAGGCCGGCGGCCGCGCGCGGCAGCAGTCGCCTGAGCACCAGCTCGGTCGCGTGCACCTCGCCGACGCCCGGCCAGTAGACCCGCGCCTCGATGCCGTCGCGGGCGGCGGCGTGGAAGTTCTCCTCCGCCGCGCTGAACGACATCTGCGACCAGATCGGCCGGTCGGCCTCGGCGAGTTCGTTGACCAGACCGAAGTAGAACGCCGTGTTCGCGAGGATGTCGACGATCGTCGGGCCGGCCGGCAGCACGCGGTTCTCCACGCGCAGGTGCGGGCGGCCGTGCACGACGTCGTAGATGGGGCGGTTCCACCGGTAGATGGTGCCGTTGTGCAGGCGCAGCTCCTCCAGGTGCGGCGTGTCGCCGCGCTCCAGCATCTCGACCGGGTCCTCCTCCTCGCAGATCGGCAGCAGCGCGGGGAAGTACCGCACGTTCTCCTCGAACAGGTCGAAGATCGACGTGACCCACCGTTCGCCGAACCACACCCGCGGCCGGACGCCCTGCACCTTCAGCTCCTCGGGACGGGTGTCCGTCGCCTGCTCGAACAGCGCGATCCGGGTCTCCTGCCACAGCTGCTTGCCGAACAGGAACGGCGAGTTCGCGCCGAGGGCGAGCTGGACGGACGCGATCGCCTGCGAGGCGTTCCAGTACGCGGCGAACGACTCCGGCGAGACCTGCAGGTGCAGCTGGACGCTCGTGCACGCCGCCTCGGGCATGATCGTGTCCGAGTACATCCGCAGCCGCTCGGGTCCGGCGATGTGGATCTGCACGTCCTCGCCGCGCGCGGCGAGGATCTGCTCGTTCAGCACCTTGTAACGGGGGTTGCCGGAGAACGTCTCGGGACCGAGATGCTTCTGCCGCAGCGTCGGCAGGATGCCCACCATCACGATGTGGGTGCCGTCGCCTGCCGCCCGCTCCTCTGCGGTGTTCAGGCTCGCACGCACGTCGCTCTCGTACGACGCGAATCCGTCGCCCGCGATCTGCCGCGGGTCGACGTTCGTCTCGATGTTGAACTGCCCCAGCTCGGTCTGGAACGCCGGGTTCTCGATGAGCTCCAGCACCCGCTCGTTGTTCATCGCCGGGTCGTAGTCGCCGTCGACGAGGTTGAACTCGATCTCCAGCCCGGTGAGCGGCCGTTCGGCCTCGAACCTGAAGTCGGAGAGCATCCGAGCGAGGACGTCCAGGCAACGCCGGACCTTCTGCCGGTATCGCTGCCGGTCCTCTCTGGTGAAGGTGGTGGTGTCGACGTCGCGCCCCACGAGGGTCACCTCCTGGCCGGCGGGCGGTGCCAGAGGCCCACTGTAATCAGTCCCGAAGGACGGCGGCGTCGGCTGTGCCTACCTGGCCCCGCCGGAGTCCTCGCGGTCGACGACGGTCCCGAGGTCGACCCCCTCGCGCAGCGTCCCCGGCAGTGCCTCGAGCCCGAACACGTGCGGCCCCTTCGCGGCCGTGCTCGTCACGCGCACCACACCGGGGACCAGCGTGCCGAGCGTCGTCTGGTTCTGCAGCTTCAGTGCCTCACGGCGCGTGCGCAGGTCGAGCAGCCGCTGCGACCACAGCTCGACCTCCGGCCGGGCATGGGCCTTGCGGAACGCGATCCGGTCGCCGTAGGTCTCCGGTCCCGCCACGGCCCGGACACCCGCCTCGGCGGCGTGGATGGCGTCGAGCAGCGCCTCCTCGGCCGCCAGCCGCAGCCTGCGCAGCTGTTCCGCGTCCTTCGCGCGGACGGCCGCCGCGCGGAGCCGGTCCAGCGCGGCGTCGGCGGCGTCGAGGCGGTCGTTGTACGTCCGCGCCAGCTCGCGGTCCGCGGCGTACTGCTTCCTCGCGTCGGCGGAGACTCGCCGGAACAGTGGGATCGGCACGGCTCTTTTCTAC
>JAFMQP010000088.1 GCA_017354575.1 Acidothermales bacterium
GAGTTCGGCGGCAGCGCGTGGAAGGACATCTGGGCCTTCGGCCTGCTGATCCTGGTGCTGGTGTTCCGGCCGGAGGGCCTGCTCGGCGCGCGGGTGGTGGACCGGGCATGAGCGCGATCGACTCCTGGCTTCGCCGCACGCTCGGCCGCGCGGGCTGGCCGATCGCGCTCGCGGGCGCGGTCCTCATGGCGGTGGGCACGTTCCTGTCGTGGACGTACGACCCGAACATCGTCGAGAACCTGACCATCTACCTCTACCCGGCCGGGCCCCAGGTCTACACCCTGATACTCGCGCTGCTTGCGGTCGTCATGCTGCTGGCCGTACGCGGCCCGCTGGCGACGAGGCCGCTCGGGTCCCTGCTGCCCGGTGGCGCGGGAGCGGCACGTACCGCCGGCGTGTTCTCCGTCCTCGTCGTCTGGCTGATCCTCGTCTCGATCGCCGTGCAGCTGCACGGGTTCGTCAACATCGACCCGGGTGGCTGGGTGTCGGGTGTCGGCGCGCTGGCCCTGTTCGTCGGGTCACGCGCGCTGCCGGACAGTCCCAGGCCGGTGCTCGACTGGCGGCTCCCGAGCGCGGTGCAGATCATCCTGATCGCGGTCGCGCTGCTCCTGGTGCTGACCGCGGCGGCGTACGCACTCAACCGCTCCGACGCCTGGGTGTTCATCGACTTCCTGCTCTTCCTCGCGGGTGTCGTGCTCATGTCCCGGAACCTCGGCATCCTGGGCTATCTCGCCGACGCCACGGCGCGACTCCGGCGCGTCACCCTGCTTGCCGCGTTCATCGTCGCGTTCCTGTTCCCGTTCACCCAGAACGGCAGCGACGCCAACATGTCCATCGCCACGCAGGTGCTCATCTTCGCGACGACCGCCATCGGCCTGAACATCGTCGTGGGTCTCGCCGGCCTGCTGGACCTCGGCTACATCGCCTTCCTCGGCTCCGGTGCGTACGTGGGCGCGATCCTGTCCGCGTCGGCGTTCACCCACATTCACTGGCACCCGCCGTTCCTCGTCGTCGTGCTGATCGGCGCGTGCGTCGCGGCGTGCTTCGGGCTCATCATCGGCAGCCCCACGCTGCGGGTGAGCGGCGACTATCTGGCCATCGTGACGCTCGCGTTCGGCGAGATCTTCCGGCTCACCATGAACAACCTGGACGGCAGCAACGGGCCGGACCTCACGAACGGGCCGAACGGCATCCCCGCGATCCCCGACCTGAGGATCGGCGGCTTCGACTTCGGCGAGCCGCACACCGTCCTCGGCATCGAGCTCGGCAGGTTCGCGAACTACTACTTCCTGCTGCTCGTGGTCATCGCGTTCGTCGTGCTCGCGTTCGCGCGGATGAACGACTCCCGCATCGGCCGCGGGTGGGTCGCGATCCGCGAGGACGAGCGGGCGGCCGAGGCGATGGGCGTCAACACGTTCTCGCTCAAGCTGCTCGCGTTCGCCGGCGGTGCGTTCCTCGCCGGTCTCGCGGGCACGATCAAGGCACACCACGACGTCTCGGTGACGCCGGACCAGTACCAGTTCCTCGAGTCGGCGTTCCTGCTGTCGGCCGTCGTGCTCGGCGGCATGGGCACGGTCGGCGGCGTTCTGCTCGGCGCGGTGATCCTCAAGCTGCTGCCCGAGAAGCTGCGGTTCTTCTCCGACTACCGGTTGCTGCTTTTCGGCCTGCTGCTCGTCGTGATGATGCGGTTCCGGCCGGAAGGAATGCTCGCGAGCAGACGGCGTCAGCTCGAGCTGCACGAGGAGGACGAGGAGCTCGCCGAGGAGCTCGAGGGCCAGGTCGCAGACGTGGAGGTGGCACCGCGATGACGGCAACCGAGCCGGTCACCGAGACGGCGACGGTGCTGCAGGCGCAGAGCATCACGATGCGCTTCGGCGGTCTCGTCGCGGTGAACAACGTGGACTTCGACGTGAACGACCGCGAGATCGTCGGGCTGATCGGGCCGAACGGCGCGGGCAAGACGACGTTCTTCAACTGCCTCACCGGCATGTACCGACCGACGCGCGGCACGGTGAGCTACCGCGGCCGCCGGCTGCCGCCGCAGCCGCGGCTCGTCGCGCGCGCCGGTGTCGCCCGTACGTTCCAGAACATCCGGCTGTTCGGCAACATGACGGCGCTCGAGAACGTGATGGTCGGACGTTACTGCCGGACGAAGTCCGGCGTCCTGACCTCGATCATCCGCGGGCCGCGGTACCGGCGCGAGGAACGCGAGACCGTCGAGCGGTCCCGCGAGCTGCTCGACTTCGTCGGCCTGGGTCGCAACGCCGACCACCTCGCGCGCAACCTCCCCTACGGCGACCAGCGCAGGCTCGAGATCGCGCGGGCGATGGCGACCGACCCCGGGCTCCTGCTGCTCGACGAGCCCACCGCGGGCATGAACGCGCAGGAGACGGCGCAGGCGTCCCAGCTCATCTTCGCGATCCGCGAACGCGGGCTCGCCGTCGTCGTCATCGAGCACGACATGCGGTTCATCTTCCGGTTGTGCGACCGCATCACCTGCCTCGTGCGCGGCGAGAAGCTCGTCGAGGGCACGGCCGACGTCGTCCAGTCCGACGAGCGGGTCATCGAGGCGTACCTGGGTACCGGCCCGGCGAAGGCGGAGGGCGGGCGATGAACGCGATCCTCGAGGTCGTCGACCTGCAGGTGGCGTACGGGAAGATCAGGGCCGTCAAGGGCATCAGCTTCAGCGTCGGCGAGGGGCAGCTGGTCAGCCTGATCGGCACCAACGGCGCCGGCAAGACGACGACGCTACGGACCGTCTCCGGCCTGCTGAGCCCGACCGGTGGCACGATCTCGTTCCAGGGCAGGCGGATCGACAACATGCCCGCACACCACATCGTGGAGCTCGGCATCGCGCACGTGCCCGAGGGACGGCACATCTTCCCGCGGATGTCGGTCGAGGAGAACCTGCTGCTCGGCGCGTACGCACGGAAGGGCCAGCACCTCGGCGCCGACCTCGCGCGCGTCTTCGAGCTGTTCCCGGTGCTCCAGGAGCGCCGCAAGCAGGCGGCGGGGACGTTCTCCGGCGGCGAGCAGCAGATGCTGGCGATCGGCAGGGCGCTCATGTCCGGGCCCAGGCTGCTGATGCTGGACGAGCCGTCGATGGGCCTGTCCCCCATCATCATGGCGCGCATCATGGACACCCTCACCGAGCTGCGCGAGCGTGGCACGACGATCCTGCTCGTCGAGCAGAACGCACAGGCGGCGCTGGAGCTCGCGGACTACGGCCACGTGCTGGAGATCGGCAGGATCACGCTGTCCGACACCGGCGCGAACCTGCTCGGCAACGCCGAGGTCCGCAAGGCCTACCTCGGCGAGGACTGACCGCCCGGGTCAGGCGAGCTTGGCCAGGGCGGCGCGGACGGTGCCGTCGGCGCTCGCAAGCGCGTCCGACGCCTCCGGCGTACCGACGCCGGCGAGCAGCGCCACCAGCGCCACCCGGACGTCGCCCCCGGCGTCGGCGAGCGTCCGCTCGCACGTCTCGAACGACGCGCCGGACGCCTCGGCGAGTATCCGCACGGACCGCCCGCGCAGCTTCTCGTTCGTGGCCAGCATGTGCACCATCAGGTTCGAGTAGGTGCGGCCGAGCAGCACCATCACCGCGGTCGACAGGGAGTTGAGCACCAGCTTGGTGGCCGTGCCCGCCTTGAGCCGCGTGCTGCCTGCGATGGCCTCGGGCCCGGTGTCCGGGCCGATGTGCACGTCCGCGTGCGCCGCGAGCGGCGCGCGCGGGTTCGCGGTGACCAGGATCGTCGCGGCACCCAACTCACGGGCCTTCGCGAGCGCGCCGCGTACGTACGGCGTCCGTCCGCTCGCCGCGATGCCGACCGCGACGTCGGCGGCGGTGAGCCCGGCCGCGTCGGCCGCGCCGGAGGCCTCGTCGTCCTCGACGTTCTCCACCGCCTCGCGCAGCGCCGTCGTGCCGCCAGCGTGGTGTGCCACCACGAGCGTCTTCGGGACGGCGAACGTCGGCGGCAGCTCGGCGGCGTCGAGCGCACCGAGCCGGCCGGACGTGCCGGCACCGAAGTAGTGCATCGTGCCGCCCGCGCGCAACCGCTCGGCGACGATCTCGACGGCCTTCGCGAGCTCCGGCAGCACCGCGGCGACCGCGCCGGGGACCAGGGCGTCCTCCTCGTTCAGCAGCCGGACGATCTCGATCGCGGACAGCCGGTCGATCTCGGCCGTCCGCGGGTTCCTCGTCTCGGTCGGCGCATCCACCGGTTCGGTCATCTCTTGCGCCCGCCGCGCCGGGAACGCGGCTGCTCGCCGCCGCGGCGGGACTGTACGGCGAGCGACGTCGCCTTGAGCGCAGACCGGGTGTCGTCGTACGTGCGCTGCGCGACTCCCACGAAGACGCAGTCGATGATGCTGAGCTGGGCGATGCGGCTCGCCGTCGCGCCGGACCGGAACGTGGTCTCCCTCGCGGCGGTGCTGAGCACCAGGTCGGCCGCCTGGGCGAGACGCGACCGCGGGAAGTTCGTCAGCGCGACGGTCGTCGCCTTGTGCCGCTTGGCCTCGGTGAGCGCGTCGATCGTGTCCGTCGTCTCACCCGAGTGGGAGATGGCGAACGCGACGTCACCCTTGTGCAGGATCGCCGCGCTCGTCAGCATCACGTGGGTGTCCGACCAGGCGAACGCGTGCCGCCCGATGCGGTACAGCTTCTGCTGCAGGTCGAGTGCGACGAACGCGCTCGCCCCCACGCCGTAGAGGTCGACGCGGCCCGCGGCCGCGACGGCGTCCACGACGCGCTGGAGGGTGTCGACGTCGACCTGGTTCGCGGTGTCCTCGATGGCGCGGGCGTCGTGCCAGGTGACCTTGCGTACCACGTCCGCGAGGTCGTCGGAGGGCGAGATGTCGCCGCCGAACGACGTGTGCTCCGAGCTCGCCTCCCTGCCCGCGTCGGACGCGAGCGCGAGCCGCAGCCCCGGGTAACCGTCGAAGCCGATCGCCCGGCAGAACCGGATGACCGTCGTCTCCGACGTGCCGCAGGCGTGCGCGAGCTCGGTGATGGTCAGGTTGGGTGCGCCGCCGGGGTCGCCGAGGATGTGCTCGGCGACGCGCTGCTCGGCCGGGCGTAACGACGGCAGCAACGCCCGTATCCGGACCTGCACGCCACCCGACTGCGGCGGCGACTGCGAACTGCTCACCTTGCCGCCTCCACCCACGTAGGAAAGTTACCGGCGGCTCAGCCTATCCTGTCGGCGGCACGAGGCGGGCGACGCCGATGCGGACTGTCGCGACGCGACACCTACCCGCACACGACCACGCCCGTCGGGCACGTCAGGCGACGCTCGCGCGGCCGTCCGCCCCAGCGTCATCGCCAGTTCCGATGGGAACGGCGACCGGCAGGGTCCCGCGCGGCTCGACCTCGCCGACGAGCACCCGGACCAGCGAACGCATCGACGTCCGGCTGTCCGAGTACGTCACGAGGCAGGTGGGCGCGTCCGGATGATGCGCGACGTCGTACGGGTCGGACGCGACGACGAGGACGGGCGTACGGGTCGCGAGCAGCGCGGAGACCAGCCGGCGCCGCGCCGGCGCCGCACCGTCCACGGCGTGGCCGGTCAGTACGACCACCACGTCGTGGTGCTTCGCCCGGGCGACCGCGACCTTGGTCTCCTCCGGGCCGGGCGACGCGCCCGCGTCGACCGCGCAGGTCCAGCCGCAGTGCTCGGCCAGCGCCTCGGACAGGATCTCGGCCGCGTCGGTGCCGCACCCGACGACGAGGACGGCCTGCCACGCCGGGTTCATCGGGACGTCGCCGTCGTCTCGGACGACGGTGACGGTGCGGTCGCTGATGTGCAGCGCGGCGTCGCGGTGCTGCTGCGTGCCGACGACGGTGTCGACACCGGCCTCGTCGACGTGCACGCGTTCGGCGATGCCCCTGGCGTACTTCATCCGCAGGATGCGCTCGACCGAACGGTCGATCCGCTCCTCGGTCAGCCCGCCCGCGCGGACGGCGTCGAGGACGGACCGGTACGCGACGTCGAGGTCCGGCGGCATCAGCAGTTGGTCGGCGCCGGCGAGCAGCGCGAGGACCGGCACCTGCTCATCGGCATAGGTCGCGCGAACGCCTTGCAGGGCAAGGGAATCGGTGATCACGACACCGTCGAAGCCGACCTCGTCGCGCAGCAGCCTGGTGAGGATCGGCGGCGACAGCGTCGCCGGTGCGCCGTTGCCGTCGAGCGCGCGGACGACGACGTGCCCGGACATCACGGCGTCGACACCGGCCTCGACGACGGCGCGGAACGGGACCGCGTCGACGCCCTCCCACTCCGCTCTGGTGCAGTCGGCGGCGGCGTGCCCCCCGCGTCCCGGGAAGTGCCTGGCGGTGGCGACGACGCCCGCTGCGTGGAAGCCGCGCACCTGCCCCGCGCCGATACGGGCGACCAGCCCGGGATCGGAGCCGTACGACTGGACGCCCGCGACGACGCCGCGCGGATCGACGGCCACGTCGACGTCCGGCCCGTAGACCTGGTTGACGCCCACGGCACGCAGCTCCCGACCGGACAGCGTCGCCGCGTGCTCGGCGTTCGTGCCGCTGCCGGACGCGCCGAGGGCGAGGCCGGCGGGCAGCTCGGTGAACGGCGCGGCGAGCTGCGCGACGGCGCCGTGCTCCTGGGCCGTGGCGACGGCGAGCGGCACGCCGCCGGCACCGACCGCCGCGCGCTGCAGGCCGTTCGACAGCGCCGCCACCTGCGCGGGTGTCGCGAGGTTGCCCGCCCACCCGACGTAGACGACGCCGCCGAGGTAGTAGCGGCGCACCACGTCCGCACCGGTCTCGCAGCCGTACACCCGCCAGTTGTGCGCGGCCTCCTCGGGCGAGGGGTGCTCGGCGTCGGCACCGTACACGTGGGTGACGAAGAGCTGGCCGATCTTCTGCTCGAGAGACAGCCGGGCCAGGGCGTCGCCCACCTGCCGGTCGACGTCGGTCGCCATGTCAGCCCTTCGGTTCGAGCGCTTCGGCGAGCACACGCAGGCCGCGCGCGAGCTCGGTGTCGGCACACGAACCGTACCCGACGACGAGGCCGGACGGTCCCCGCGAGGTGCGGCGCAAGTCGCTCAACGCGCCCACGTCCACACCGGCCGCCGCGGCCGCCCGCCGGACCGCGCCGTCGTCGGTGCCCTCCGGCAGCAGCAGCGTGACGTGCATCCCCGCGTCGCTGCCGGCGACCGTGCCGTACGGCGCCAGCACGTCGCACACCAGGCGGCGCCGCTCCGCGTACCTGCGCCGTGCGCGCTTCACCGCGTGGTCGAGGTGGCCGTCGCGGAACAGCGCGACCAGCGCGCGCTGGGCCGGCCACGGCGGCAGGTCGCCGATCGAGGCGCGGTGCCGGGCGATCGTGCGCACGACGTGGGCCTCGGCGACCAGCCAGCCGACGCGCAGCGCGGGACCGATCGTCTTCGACGCGGTGCCGAGGTAGACCACGTTCCCGCGGTCGAGCTGCGCGAGCGCCGGCAGCGGTGCGACGTCGTAGCGGAACTCGCCGTCGTAGTCGTCCTCGACCACAAGCACGTCGTGCCGGCGCGCCCAGTCGACGAGCGCCTGACGCCGCGCCGCAGGCAGCCGCCCGCCCGACGGGTACTGGTGCGCGGGCGTGACGTAGACGGCGGCCGGCGCCCGCCTGGCCGGCAGCGCCGCCACGACGAGGCCGTCGGCGTCGACGGGGCAGTCGAGGACGCCCATGCCCGCCGCGCGGACGCACCTGACGGCGGCGGCGTACCCCGGGTCCTCGACGCCGACACGCGCCCCGGGCCGGAACCCGGCGCCGAGCAGCAGCCGCAACCCGTGCGAGGTGCCGGCCGTGACGAGCACCTCGTCGGGCGAGCACGCGATGCCCCGCACCCGGCCGAGGTGCTCCGCGACGACGGCGCGCAGCTCGGGAAGCCCGGCCGGGTCCGGGTAGCCGGGCGGCGGCGTCGCCGCGGACACCTCGCGCCAGGCGCGCCGCCACGTCGCGGTCGGCACCGGTTCCGTCCACGGGACGCCGGGCTCCAGCGAGATCCGCCGGCCCGGGTCCGGCGGCCGGGCCGGGGTGCGGCTCGTCGCGCGCCCCCGCGGGCGACCATCGCCGGAGTGCGTACCGACCTCCGCGGCGTACGTGCCCGCGCCGACGCGGCTCACCAGCCAGCCCTCCGCGTGCAGCTGATCGTACGCCGCCTGCACGACCGCCCGGGAGACGCGGAGCTGCCGCGCGAGGTCGCGGGTGGACGGCAGCCGCCAACCGGGCCGGAGCTCACCTGTCCGCACGCGGTCGCGCAGCCCGTCCGCGAGCTGTTGCGGCAGCGCGGCTCCGGCCGCCCGGTCGAGGACGACCGGCAGCTCGGCGGCGACGTTCCGCGGCATCCCGTCCCTCCCAGTGGCCTACCGAGGAAGTCTAGGAGTGGCCTGGCGGGAAGGCCATTTCGTCCAGGAGGCTGGACGCATGAGCGCCCAGCCCGCACCGCTGTCCGGAACGCCGCGGACCCGCCTCCGCCGGTCGCGGGAGCGCACGGTGACCGACCGCGCCGTCCTCGCCGAGATCCTCGACGAGGCGATGTTCTGCCACCTCGGCGTCGTCGTCGACGGCGCGCCCGTGGTGCTGCCGACCACGTTCGCCGCCGACCTCGGCCCGGACGCGCCGGACGCGCCGCACGGGACGCTCTACCTGCACGGTTCCGTGGCGGCGCGCAGCCTGGTCGCCGCGCCCGGGCAGACCGTCTGCGTCACGGTGACCCTCGTCGACGGTCTGGTGCTCGCCCGGTCCGGGTTCCATCACTCGGCCAACTACCGGAGCGCGGTCGCCTACGGCACGCCCCGCCCGGTCACCGGCGAGGCCAAGCTGCACGCGCTCGACCTGCTCGTCGACCACCTCGTGCCCGGCAGGTCCGGCACGCTGCGGCCGCCGTCCCGCAAGGACCTCGCCGCCACCACGGTGCTCGCCCTGCCCCTGACCGAGGTGTCGGTGAAGGTCCGTTCCGGCGACGTGAACGACGAGACTGAGGACGTCGGGCTGCCGGTCTGGGCCGGCGTGCTGCCGCTGCGGACCGTCGCGTCCGCACCGGAGACGTCCGCCGACTGCGACCTGCCCGTGCCCGACCACGTCCGCGACCGCGCGAAGGCGCTCGGCACAGCCGACTGAGCCCACGGATCGGCCGTCCCCGGATAGGCGCTTGCCATATATCCGTACTCGGATATAACTTGTGCGGGTACATGCCAGAGGGGAACCGATGCCCGCACGCCGCAGCGCCTCGAGCCCGCTCGCGCTCGCCGTCCTGTACCTGCTGTCCGAGCGGCCGATGCATCCCTACGAGATCGCCGCCGAGATGCGCATGCGCGGCATCGAGTACAGCATCAAGCTCAACTACGGCTCGCTGTACACGGTCGTCGACGCGCTGCGCGACGCCGGCCTGATCGCGGCGCAGCAGACCGTCCGCGAGGGCCGGCGCCCAGAACGCACCGTCTACTCCGTCACGCCGGACGGCGAGGAGGCGATGCGGAACCGGCTGCGGACGCTGCTCGGCACGGCGGAGCCCGAGTACCCACGGTTCATGGCAGGGCTGTGCTTCATCGAGGGCCTGCCCGAGGACGAGATCGCCGACCTGCTGGAGACGCGCACCAAGGGGCTCGAGTCCGCCATCTCGAACCGGCGCATCGTGCTCGACGGTCTCTACGCACACGGCCTGGACCGCGTCAGCCTGGTCGAGGGGGAGTACAACATCGCGATGCTCCAGGCGGACCTCGCGTTCGTCCGCCGGCTCATCGACGACGTCAAGGCAGGCCGCATGCCGTTTCGCACCACGAAGCCCGACGCCGAGGAGACCGACGCGTGACCGCCCACAGCCATCGCCGCGACGCGAACCCGTGGCTGGTGCTCTTCGCACTGTGCCTGGGGTTCTTCATGATCCTGCTCGACACCACGATCGTGAACGTCGCGATCCCGGAGATCATCGACAAGGTCGGCACCTCGCTCGACGAGGCGCTCTGGGTCGTCAACGCCTATGTCCTCGTCTACGCCGTCCTGCTCATCACCGCCGGGCGGCTGGGCGACATCGTCGGGCCGCGCACCATGTTCATGGCCGGGCTCGCGCTGTTCGTGCTCGCGTCCGCCTCGTGCGGGTTGTCGCGGAACGCCGGCGAGCTCATCGCCGCCCGTGCCGTGCAGGGCGTCGGCGGGGCGATGATCACGCCGCAGACGCTCACGATCATCACGACCATCTTCCCGCCGGAACGCCGCGGCGGCCCGTTCGGCGTCTGGGGCGCCGTCGCCGGCGTCGCGACGGTCGCCGGGCCGACCCTCGGCGGGTACCTGGTCACCGAGTGGGACTGGCGGTACATCTTCTTCGTGAACCTCCCCGTCGGCGTCGTGGCGTTCATCCTCGCCCTGGTCGTGGTGCCGGACCTCAGGCCCGGACGCAGGCACCGGCTCGACCTGCTCGGTGTCCTGCTCGCGTCGGCGAGCCTCACCGCGCTGACCTACGGGACGATCGAGGGCGAGCGCTATCACTGGGGGACGATCTGGCGCTTCGTGGGCATCCCCGCGGTCCTCGTCGCGGGCGGCGTACTGCTGGTCGTGTTCCTCGTCTGGCAGCGCGTGCAGAAGACCGAGCCGTTGCTCCCGTTCGAGGTCTTCCGCGACCGCAACTTCTCGGTGACGAGCTTCGTCGCCGCCGCCCTGACGTTCGGCATGCTCGGCATCTTCCTGCCGCTCACCATCTACCTGCAGTCCGTGCTCGGCCTCTCGGCGCTCGCGGCCGGCCTGACCATCGCGCCGATGCCGGTGATGTCGATGCTGCTCGCGCCGTTCACCGGGCGCCTCGCCGACCGGATCGGCGGGAAGTACATCCTGATGGCGGGGCTGTTCCTGTTCGCCGGCGGCGTCGGCCTCGTCGTCGCCACGACCGCCGCTGACTCCGGCAGGTGGGACTTCCTCGCCGGCCTGCTCGTCGCCGGCGCCGGGATGGGCTGCGTCTTCGCCCCCATGCAGACCGTCGCCATGCACGACATCCCGCCTCGCCTCGCGGGCTCGGCGTCCGGTGTGCAGAACACCATCCGCCAGCTCGGCGGTGTGATCGGCGGCGCGGCCGTCGGCGCGCTGCTGCAGAACCGGCTCGGGGTGTCGCTCCACGACCAGGCGCAGCAGCGTGCCGGCGCGCTCCCGTCGCGGCTACGGCCGCGGTTCGTCGCCGGGTTCGACGACGCCGCCGCGCGCGGCCTCCAGGTGGGCAGCGGGCAGAGCGGCACGAAGCTGTCGCTGCCCAAGGGCGTCCCGCAGTCGGTCATCGAGCAGCTCCAGCGGGTCGCGCACGAGGTGTTCACCCACGGCTTCGTCGACGCC
>JAFMQP010000089.1 GCA_017354575.1 Acidothermales bacterium
CCGGCGCCCGGTGGCGGCGGCTGAACCTGCGTCTCGCCCCGTTCGGCTTTCCCGAACCGGTCGAGTCGATCGCCGACGGCGGTGACGTCGACCCGAGCCGTCTCGCCCTGTGGCCGCTACGAGAACTCGCCGTGAGTCCGCGATGACGACCGTTCCCCGGCTGAGCATCGGCCTTCCCGTCCACAACGGCGAGGAGTACCTCGCCGAGTCGCTCGACGCGCTGCTCGCCCAGAGCTTCACGGACTTCGAGCTCATCATCTCCGACAACGCGTCCACGGACGGCACGCCGGAGATCTGCAGGCACTACGCGGCCACGGACGCGCGCGTCCGCTACCTGCGTCAGCCACGCAACATCGGTGCCGCGCCGAACCACAACGCCGTGCTGCATGCGGCCCGCGGCGAGCTGTTCAAGTGGGCGTCCCACGACGACCTTTACGACCGCGACCTGCTGGCCCGTTGCGTGGAAGTACTGGACGCGCACCCGGACGTCGTACTCGCGTCCTGCTACTCGGCGACGATCGACGCTCACGGCGACCGCGTGGACGCCGCCGTCGGCTATCCCCGTGCCACCGACTCGACCAGGGCGCCGGAACGCTTCCGCTCACAGCTGTTCGCCCACGGCGGCGACGACGACTACGGCGTCATCCGCACCGAGGTGCTCCGCGGCATCCCCCCGACCGGCAGCTACTACCACGCCGACCGCACCTTCGTCGCCGAGCTCACACTGCACGGGCGGTTCCACCGGATACCCGAGGCGCTGTACTACCGGCGCGACCTCCCGACCCGGGCCGGACGACAGCGGCAGAGCGTCCGCGACTGGTGCGTGGTCCACGATCCGCGGCGGGCGAACCGCCTGCGGCACCCGGCGGTCCGGCTGCTCGCCGAGTACGTGTGGGCGTTCGCCGGCATGATCCGGCGTGCCCCGCTCTCGCCGCGGGAGAAGTGGGAGTGCTACCGCCACCTGTCCGTGTACCTGGCGAGCCGCGGCCTTCCCGGGCTCGCGCGCCGGCACGCGGACGAGTCGACACAGGTCGTCGCGCCGCCTCACGCAAGGGTGATCCCGTGACGAGGCAAGGCCCGCCGCGGGTGGGCCTGTTCGGTCTGCTGGGTTCGGGCAACCTCGGCAACGACGGCTCGCTCGACGCCGTGGTCGCTTTCCTCAGCGAGCGGCATCCTGATACGACGCTCGGTTTCCTGTGCAAGGGTCCGGAACGCGTGGCCGCACGGTACGGCGTCCCCGCCAGGCACCTGCAGTGGAACGAGGCTCGCGGGACGGCGACGGGGTGGCATGCGGCGGTACTGAAGGTCGTGGGCAAGGTGCTCGACCCGTTCCGGACGTTCGCGTGGCTGCGTCGCCAGGACCTCGTCATCGTGCCCGGCATGGGCGTGCTGGAGGCGACGCTTCCGTTGCGACCGTGGGGTTTCCCGTACTCGTTGTTCTGGCTGTGCGTCCTCGGACGGCTCGCCGGAACGCGCGTCGCGCTGGTGAGCGTCGGCGCCGACGTCGTCCGGAACCGTCTCACCCGGCTGCTCGTGACATGCGCGGCCCGTCTGGCGCACTACCGGTCGTATCGCGACGAGCTGTCCAGGAACGCGATGCGGACGATGGGCGTCGACGTCACCGCCGACCAGGTGTACCCCGACCTCGCGTTCGCTCTCCCCGAACCGCCTGCCTGCGCTGTCGTCCCGGGGAGCGTGGGTGTCGGCGTCATGGACTACCGCGGTGGCGACGACGACCGCGGGCGTGCGGACGAGATCAACCGTGCGTACGTCGACGCGATGCGGCGCTTCGTCCGCCGGCTCGTCGACGACGGACGACAGGTGCGGCTGTTCGTCGGCGACGAGGCGGACGCGAGTGTCGTCACCGAGATCCTGTCGGACGCCGCTGATCGGCCCGGCGCCGTGCGCGCCGACCCGGTGTCGGGCCTGGACGACCTGATGCGGCAGATGGCGTCGGTCGAGACGGTCGTCGCCACGCGGTACCACAACGTTCTCTGCGCGTTGAAGCTGGGGAAGCCCACGCTGTCGGTCGGGTACGCGGTGAAGAACGACGTGCTCATGGCGGGCATGGGCGTCGGCGGGGAGTTCTGCCAGTCCGCCCGGGCGGTCGACCTCGACCGTCTCGTCCAGCAGTTCCAGGCCCTCGAGGCGCGACGGCACGAGCTCGTCGCGACCATGCGCCGGCGGGGCAGGAGCAACGCACGCGGCGTCGAGGAGCAGTTCTCCGCACTCTCCACATTGCTGCCACCGAACAGGACGCCGTCGCACACCGTCGGCACGGCCATGTCGCAGGAGGTCTCGTGAAAGCCCTACCCGTCCCCGGAATCGCCGGCGCGTTCCTGTTCGAGCCGTCGCCGCACGCCGACGAGCGCGGGTTCTTCTGCCGGACCTTCGACCGCGACGTCGTCCGCTCCGTCGGAATCGACCCGGACGCCTTCGTCCAGGACAGCGTCTCGCGGTCACGCAAGGGCGTCGTCCGCGGCATGCACGTACGCTCCGGCGCGGGTGAGGCGAAGCTGGTGCGCTGCTCGTACGGCGCGATCCTCGACGTCGTCGTGGACCTCCGCCCGGGCTCCCCCACGTACGGCAGGACGGAGACATTCGACCTCGACGCCGAACGGCAGGTCACGCTGTACGTGCCGGCCGGGTGCGCGCACGGGTTCCAGGCGCTCACGGAACCCGCGGACGTCTCGTACCGCATCGACCGCGCGCACGACCCGGCGGAGGACGTCGCGATCGCCTTCGACGACCCCGACCTGGCGATCCCGTGGCCGCTGCCCGTCACGCTGGTGTCGGCACGCGACCGTTCTGCACTGTCCCTCACCGACGCGAAGAGGCGGTTGACATGACGACCACCGACCGGCCACTCCCGCGGTCGAACGAACTGAACGAGCGGCTGCACGCCGTCGTCCCCGGCGGGGCGCACACGTACGCCAAGGGTGACGACCAGTACCCGGAGAACCTCGCGCCGGTCATCTCGCACGGGCGCGGCGCCCACGTCTGGGACGTCGACGGGAACGAGTACATCGAGTACGGCTCCGGGTTGCGTGCCGTCAGCCTCGGCCACGCACACCCGCGTGTGGTCGAAGCCGTGCGCACGCAGCTCGACCGCGGCGCCAACTTCGTCCGGCCGAGTGCGATCGAACTCGAGGCGGCAGAACGCTTCCTGGCGACCGTCCCCACCGCCGACATGGTGAAGTTCGCCAAGAACGGCTCGGACGTGACCACGGCCGCCGTACGGCTCGCCCGCGCCGTCACCGGGCGCGCGGTGGTGGCGATATGCCGCGACCACCCGTTCTTCTCCACTGACGACTGGTTCATCGGCACCACGCCGATGTCCGCCGGCATCCCCGACACGATCACCGGGCTCACCGTGTCGTTCCCGTACGGCGACCTCGCCGCCGTCGACGAGTTGTTCCGCCGGCACGAGGGCGAGATCGCGTGCCTCGTCCTCGAGGCGGCGACGCAGCAGGAGCCCCCGGCCGGCTACCTCGCCGGTCTCCGTGACCTGGTGCACCGGCACGGCGCGCTCCTCGTGTTCGACGAGATGATCACGGGGTTCCGCTGGTCCGCCGCGGGCGCGCAGGGCCTCTACGGCGTCGTGCCGGACCTGTCGACGTTCGGCAAGGCGCTGGGCAACGGCTTCGCGGTGTCTGCGCTCGCCGGTCGCCGGGAGTTGATGGAACGAGGCGGTTTCCACCACGACGACGACCGCGTGTTCCTGCTGTCCTCGACGCACGGCGCGGAGGCGCACTCGCTCGCCGCGGCCATGGCCGTCATGGACACGTACGCGGAGGAGGGCGTGACCGCGCGGCTGCAGGAGCTCGGTGAACGGCTCGCCGCGGGCGTCCGCGACGCGGCGGCCGGCATGGGCGTCGACGACCACGTCCTCGTCCGCGGCCGCGCGAGCAACCTCGTCTTCGCCACCCTGGACGACGAGGGGCGGCCGTCCCAGGATTACCGGACGCTGTTCCTGCGCCAGCTCGTCGGCGGCGGCGTACTGGGCCCGTCCTTCGTCGTGAGCAGTGCGCTGACCGACGCGGACATCGAGCGTACGGTCGACGTGGTCGCCCAAACCTGCGCGGTGTACCGCAAGGCACTCGACGCGCGGGACCCGACGCCGTGGATGGGCGGCCGCCCGGTCCGTCCCGCGTTCCGTCGCCGCGGCTGACCGCCTGTCACCCGCGCCCGAGCGTCCCGCGCAGGTGGTCGGCGAGACGCAGGGCGAGCGCGACGATGGTCAGCGTCGGGTTGGACAACCCGTACGTGGGGAACACCGAGGAACCCGTGACGTAGAGGTTCCGCACCGAGTGCACGCGACAGTCGGCATCCACGACACCCTTGCGGGGATCGGCATGCATCCTGGTCGTGCCCAGGTGATGGTGGGCTCCCTCCACGAGGGTTGCGGGATCACGGTCGAGCGTGCTCGCGACGAACCCGAACCGGCCGGCGCGTAACGCGGCGTCCACCACGCCGAGGGACGTCGCGATCGACGCGATGTCGGTGTCCGCCATGCGCCAGCTGACCCGGGCGACCGGGATCCCGAGGTCGTCCCGACGCGAGCCGAGCGTCACCCGGGAGTCCCGGTTCGGCGCCTGTTCGCCCTGGGCGCGCACCACGAGCACACGCGGTCTGGCGACGACTCGGCTCAGCGCGAAGTCGGCGACGTGGTCGAGACCGGTCGCGACGTGCCGGACGCGCGCGCCGAACCCGTCCACCAACGGCCGCCTGATCATCGCCTTGTGCAAGGTGGACAGCGACCCGACGGCCGTCGTCGCGACCGCCGCGGGCCTGGGCACGAGGGAGAACGCACAGTTCAGGAACCCCTTGTCGCGCTGTACGCGGTCGACGACGCGGATCGCGCCGGACACGTCACCGCGGCGGTCGAAGAACCCGGCGTCGCGGACCGAGCCGGGGCCGTACGGCACGACGTAGCCCACGGACAGCGCGAGCCGCTCGGCGAAGTAGCGCCCCACGACGTCGTGTTCGTTGCCGAGGCCGCGTCCTGCGTCCGCGGTGAGCAGCAGCCGTGCGTTCTCGATGCCGCCGGCCGCCAACACCACGGCACGCGGCCGCACCACGGCCTTGCTCCCGTCCGCGCGGACGGCGGTGACCGTCTCGACGCGACGACCCGTCGGGTCGGTGGTGAAGTCGACGGCCCGGCAACGCAGCAGCAGACGGACGTTCGGCGACGACACCAGCGTGTCGTGGACGTCGCTGAAGTCGACCTGGGTGAGTTGGTACAGGGTGGGCTCGACGTCGCTGCCGCGGACGGGCCGCCACGCCTCGTCCGCCGGCCCGCGGGGTGCGAGGCCGCACACCCGCCGCGCGCGTTCGTAGTACGGGAGCAGGTACCCGTGGTCGAACGGCCATCCCGAGTCGGGCACACCCCACCGTGCCTCGAAGTCGACGGGGTCGAGCGCACGAGCCGCCCAGCCACCACCGGTGCGGACCCGCGGGTGCCGCAGGGTGCCGCCGAACGCACGCACCCTCGACCGGCGCAGCAGGTGAACGGGGTAGCCGTCGCTTTCGCCCCTGCTCTGCCGTTGCACCCGGCGTTCGACGTCGGCGGCGCCGCTTTCCAGCAGGCAGATCCGGATGCCCGAGCCGTCCAACTCACGCGCGATGCTGATCCCCGCCGGCCCGGCGCCGACGATGCAGAGATCGGTCACTATGTCCTGCAACGAGATTCACCACACCAAGAGCCGACGATCGGGAAGTGCTTGCAACGGTGCCGGTGGATCGGTCCCCCGCGAGTCGGAATGTAATCCGAACCCCCGCGCCGCACCCGGGAACCAGCGAAGCCGACCGAACCTCGATCGAGCGTGACCTTTCACTGGCGCAGCGATTCCTCCCGGCCACGGACGGTCTCGGCGACCGCCGGCCGTGTCCGGCCGAGCACGATCCTGACGGCGACGGACGCGCCCACCAGCGCTCCGGACACCTGCGCGACGATGTCGGCGGCCGCGAGGTGGCGGGCCTGGAAGAAGAGCTTGCCGGCGGCGAGTACGACCGCGATCCCCAGTGCGGTCGCGCCGGCGGCCAGCACCGCGTTCCGTGCGGAACCGGGCCGGCGGCGTACTCCCACGAGCAGGAAACCGACAGGCACGAACGAGACGAGATGCAGGACGAGGACCAGCCGTTCGAGCCGTGTCGCGGGAGGGAACGGCGAGACGTGGTCGGGCAGGTAGTAGTACCGGCGCGGGATTTCGAGCGCGCCCGGCCGGAGGTAGTCGACCGAACCGGCGTCCGTCCGCACCACGGCTCGGCGTATCTCGCCCTGCCAGCCACGGCCGCCGTGCACCTCGTCGCCCAACACCATCGGAGCGTCCCTCCACGTGTGCAGCGATCCGGGTCGCAGCCTCTCCCGCAGCCGGGTCACCCCGTCGACGCTCACCAGGAACACGCCGTCGCGCACCGTCAGCCGGACCTCCGTCCAGCGCCCGCGCGCGAACGCGTTCGCGATGACGAACGGCGGGTCGCCGTCGGTGTTGGTCCCGGTCCGGCGCAGCCACAGCAACAGGTCGGAACCGTCCTGGCCGAGGGCGAAGTCCGTGTGCCACTCGTCGCTCGCGAGCATCATGATCGACGGAGCGTCGTAACGCTGCGGCAGCGCGGGCCGCGCGACGAGGTCGACGTCGACGCGTTCGCTGCGCCGTACCGTCGCGAGCCAGGCCGGCGTCGCGGCCGTGCGCGCGACGTTGCGGTCGCCGAAGGTGAGGGCGCCGTCGGCGGTCCGCCGCGCGTCGTTGGTGACCCGGTGGGGAGGGTCCCACGCGAACGGCCAGTACCCTTCGACGACCGCGAGCGCGAGGATGCCGGCCAGTAGCCAGAACGAGATTCGGCGACGTACGTCCACCCGATCACGCTAGGAGCGTTCAGGACACCCGCGCCGGGAAACGCCGTCCGCAGACGGCCTGCCAGTCGCCGTGCGCATCGCGTAGCCGGCCTCGACACGGGTCGGTGCGCTGCATGTCCACGCATTCACGGTGCGGCGTCAGCCCACGTCCAACCCGGAGAGGTAGCGGACGTACGCGTCCGGATCGAGGCCCGAGTCGGCGTCCTGGGCGCCGCGGCGGTACAGGCTGAGCCCACCGTCGCGGCTTACGCACACCATGCTGCTCGCCGCGTGCGGACGGCCGAGGTCGCGCAGGGCGTCGCCGTCGACGACGGGCGCGTCGCCACGTACGACAGCGGCCGCCTCGGTGGCGGTGGCGGCCGGCGACTGGCCGGTGCGGTTGGCGCTGCTGCCGTACAGCCGCGGAAAGCGATCCCACAGCCGAGCGGCGGGAGCCCACCAGCCGTCGAACAACGCCAAATAGCCGTCCAGGACGGCCGGCTCGATCCAGGGCGGATGCACCTCGCCGTCGCGCAGCGGCACCAGGAGGGACAGCCGTTCACGCGGCAGCGCGACGAGCCTCGGTAGGGTGCAGGGCGGCACCTCGATGCCCGCGGCGATGCGCTGCCATTCGCCGGATGCATGCAGCGAGACCGCGACGTGCTGGTCCAGCGGCCGCCCCTTCAGCGCGTTGACCGCCTCCGGGCTCGTCGCCACGATGCCGTACGTCATCGGGCTCGGGTTGGGTACGACGACGGCACGCCCCTCAGCCAACGCCGCGCACGCCTCGTCGAGCCCTGGCAACCCGGCTCCGTCGGCCATCTCGACGCTCCCCCGGCCCTGGCGCACCACCGACCAGTCACGTTACCGCAACGCTACGAGTGGTTCGAGTCCTCGCTCGATCGCCTTGTTTCGCAAGCGCTCTCGGCAACACGGCACCCTCAGTCGAGGCGGTGGGACAGGCGGTCGTAGAGGCGGGGCAGGAGCGCGCGGATCACGTACGCCAGCCGCAGCCAGCGCGGCACGACGACCTCTGGCAGGTCTCGCTCGATCGCGGCGACGACGGCGTCCGCGACCTTTTCCGGACGCAGCAGGCGCGGCCTGGTCCTGCGGTAGGGGGTGCCGCGGCGGTCGAAGAACGGGGTGTCGACACCGGCCGGCGCGACCGCCGAGATCCCGACGCCCGAACCCCTGAGCTCGGTGCGCAACGCCGCCGCGAAGTGGTCCACCGCCGCCTTCGTCGCGCCGTACACGACCTCGTCACGCACCGGCAGCCGACCGGCGACCGAGCTGACGACGACGACGTGCCCGCGGCCGGACGACCGCATCGTGCCGAGCACCGAACGCACCAGCTCGACGGTCGCCGTGAAGTTGAGCCGGACGAGCGCGTCCAGGCCGGCCCCGTCGCTGCCGAACGGCCCGGCCAGGCCGGCACCCGCGCAGCAGACGAGCACGTCGACCGGGCCGGCGAGCCCGGCGAGCTCGGCCGCCGCGCCCGGCCGGGACAGGTCGGCCGTGACCGCCGTTCCACCGGTCGCCGTGGCCACCTCGACGAGGCGGGTCTCGTCCCTGCCGCTGAGCACCAGCTCCGCGCCCGCCGCCGCACACCGCAGCGCCACGGCGCGCCCGATCCCTGACGACGCACCGGTGACCAGAACACGTGCGCCGTCGAGCCTCGTCACCTCACCCCGCCTCGCGTCGCGCGCCGCCCTCGGCGCGGGAGTACGCCAGGGCGGCGTACTCGTCCAGGGCCGCGCGGACGCCGTCCGCGACGGCATGGGCGTCCGCCGCCAGGGCGCGATCGGCGAGGACGCAGACGCCGGTCGTGTCCGCCCACGGCATCACCCCGATCGCGAGACGCACGCCCGCCGCGAGACCGAGCACCGGGTACACCGCGAGGATCGACGCGCCGGCGAACAGCCGCCGTTCCCGTGCACCCGGCACGTACGACACGACCGCGTTGAAGAACCTGCTGCTGTACGCCACCCGGCTGACGACGCGATGCAACGGCGGGGGCAGGAATCCCAGTGCCCGCAACGCGAACGCCGCACCCGCCGGCTGCCCGCTCGCACCGCTCGCGGCGAGCGCCTCGTCGACGGCGCGCAGCCGGTCGGCGGGCGACATCGGCGTGATCGGCACGTCGGCGGTCAGTGTCGCGGTCCAGTTCCCGTACGTCCGCGCCTCCGCGATCGACCGCAACGACACCGGCACCATCAGCCGGATGTGGTCCGCGCCCGAGCCCGCCGACACCCGGCTCAGCGCCTCGGTGACGGCGGTGACCACGAGCGTGCTCGTCCGTGTGCCGAGGCCGGCGGCCGTCGCCCGCAGCCGCGCGGTCGGCACGCTCGCGGTCGCGACGGTACGCTCCAGGCTCTCCAACCGCCCGTTCAGCCGCGACGGCGGCGCGAATCCCGATATCGCGTAGTGCCACAGGCCGCGCGCCACCAGCCGCACGCTCGGGCGCCGCGCGGGCGGCCGTTCGCTGGCGGTGCCGGCACGAGTCGGCTCGCCGAGGTCGAGCAGCCGTTCCAGTGTGCCGATCGCCGACAGGCCGTCCGCGAGCGCGTGGTGCACCCGCATGGCCACGAGCGCCACTCCGCCTGGCAGCCCACGCACGACGAGCATCCGCCACGGCGGCCGGTCGTGGTCCATCCGCTCCGACCAGAACGCGTCCACCGCCCGCGCGGCCGCCGCGTCGTCGGACACGACGACCTCGTCGACGTGGTCGGTCAGCTCCACCTTGTCGACCACCGTCCAGCCGGGACGGCGGAACCGGCCGTGGTCGACGAACCGGCGCCGCAGCGTCACGGTCTGGTGGATGCGCTCCCCCAGCACGCCGCGCACCTGCTCCGCGGTCAGCGACCGGCCGTCCGTCAGCGGACCCACAGCCACGACTGCGCCGAGCTGCTGGGCGACGTTCGCGGCGTCGGTCGACACGAACAACAGGTCCTCGCGGCGAACCGGCCAGGTGCCGCGTGGACGAACGCCGTCCGCGACCGCGGGCGCCCGCTCGTCGCCGGGCTGGAACCGCACGACGGGAACCGTGAACCCGCGTCTGCGCTGCAACCAGGACACTGCACGTTGCTCACCGGGAGAGCCGTCCACGACGACGTCCGGGTCGAAGCTCTCGATGACGCGCACCAGGCGGCGACGCGAGGGCGAGTCACACGTCCTGACCTGACCGTTCGGCCACTCCCGCCGCGCCGCCTCGACGAGCTGCGGGCCGCCCGACACGACGAGTACCCGCCGTGCCTCCGCGCCGCTCACGCCTTCGCTCCCTGCCACCTCATGGCGTCGTGGGCGACGGGTTCGAGCCGTTCGGCGTCGGCGTACCGGCTCCGCTCGCCGACGGGTTCGGCGACGGGTTCGACGTCGACGCCGTCCCGAGCTTCTTCTGGATCGAGTCGGCCTTGTCCAGCGCAGCCTTCAGCCGTTTCTGCGCCTCGCCGTACGCGGTGAAGTCGCCCTTCTTCAGCGCCGCCTGGCCGTCGGCATACGCCTGCTGCGCGTCGGACAGCGCGCTCGCGAGCTGGCTGCGCAGGTCGCCTGTGTTGTCCTTACCCTGGTTCTTCTCGTTCTTGTTCCCCGTGGTCCCGGTCAGCACCTGTTTCATCGCCTCGTCGAGCGTCGGCGCGTACCCGATCTTCGTACCGAACGAGACGAGGACGCGCTGCAGCAACGGATACGACTCGCCGGAGTTCGCTTGGACGTACACCGGCTCCGCGTAGAGCAGGCCACCTCCGAACGGCAGTGTCAGCAGGTTGCCGAACCGCACCGACGAGCCGCCGCGGCGCAACAGCGCCAGCTCGGTCGACGCGGGCGCGTACGCCTCGAAGTTGCCCTGGATGGTCCCAGGGCCCGGCACCGCCGTGTCCCTCGGTAACTGCAGCACCCGGATGTTCCCGTACCCGTTGTGCACGTCGCTCGACACCGAGACGAACGCCGCAAGGTTGGGCCGGTTCTTCGGCACCAGCGTCGAGGTGAGCGAGAAGATCGGCTGCGTGTCGCCCGGCATCCGCGACTCCAGGTAGTACGGCGGTTGCGCGACCTGCTCGGCACTGTTGGTCGGGTCGTTGGGGACGCTCCAGAAGTCCTGCCCGCCGTAGAACGACGCCGGGTTGGTGACGTGGTAGCGGGACAGGATCTCGCGCTGCGCCTTGAACATGTCCTCCGGGTAGCGGATGTGGTCACGCAACTCGGCGCTCATCGCGGACGCGGGCTTCACGTTGTTGCCGAACGCCTTCTGCCAGGTCTTCAGCATCGGGTCGTTCGGGTCCCACGCGTACAGGGTGACCGTGCCGTCGTACGCGTCCACCGTCGCCTTGACCGAGTTCCGCATGTAGTTGACCTGCTTGCTGGGCAACGCCGCGTTCGCGCCCGTCGCGGTCAGCGTGTCCGCGGTCGCCTGGTCGAGCGACGTCCGCTGGCTGTACGGGTACGCATCCGTCGTCGTGTACCCGTC
>JAFMQP010000351.1 GCA_017354575.1 Acidothermales bacterium
GGTCCAGGCGTGCACGTAGTTCTGCCACTCGAAGTGGTGCGGCCAGGTCAGCGGGTTGCCGAGCACCTCGTCGGTGGTCTTGAACGACGAGACGACCACCCACAACAGGGGGAACACGACGATCAGCGACCAGATGACGAGCAGGATGTGCGCGACGACGTCGAACCCCACCGAGCGGTCGTGGACACGGCGCCGGGCCGTTCTCGGCGCGCTCGGCGCCTCGGCGGACTCGGTGACAGCGAGCTGGGTCATCGCCGTCCCCCCTTGTCGCGTCCCCCGGTGGCGAAGTTGACGGTGAACACGAGCGCCGCGAACACCAGCGTGACGACCGCCAGCATGACGCCCATCGACGTGGCGTACCCGAACTGGCCCTTGGTGAAGGCCGTGGTGAACAGGTCCTGGGACATGACGAGGGTCGAGTTCTGCGGCCCCCCGCCCGGGTTCAGCGCCGCCATGTACACGAACGAGTCCAGCGCCGCGATACCCAGGTAGATCCACGCCGTCTGGACGTTGTCCCTGACCAACGGGACGATGATCGAGATCGCCGTACGGAACCGGCCCGCCCCGTCGATCCTGGCCGCCTCGAACAGGTCCGGGTCGACGCCCCGGATCGCCGCGACGAACAGCACCGTGTAGAACCCGACGAGCCCCCACACGATCGCGAAGATCGACGCCCCCATGGCCGTCCGGGAGTCCCCGAGCCAGGGGTAGTTGTCGAAGGTGTGCAGCCCGACGCTCGTGAGCAGCGCGTTCAGGATGCCGCGGCTCGGGTCGTAGATCTGGGCCCAGATGATGCCGATGACGATGCCGGGCACGGTGTAGGGGAAGAACGAGATGACCCGGTAGAGGTTGGAGTTACGCAGGCCCCGTACCGCCCCCGTGCCGCTGCCGCCGATGGTGACCATCGTCGCGAGGATCAGCGCCAGGACGATCGTCACGGCCGGCACGATCAAGCCGAGGATGATGCTGTTCCGCGTCGCGATGACGAACGTGTCGTCCTGGAACAGCTTCACGTAGTTGCTGAAGCCGACGAAGTTCATCGAGTTGCTGAACCCGTTCCAGTCGGTCAGCGAGTAGTACACCGCCTGGACGAACGGCGAGATGACGAAGACGAGGAAGATCAGCAGAGGAACGCCGAGGCACACGACGAAGAAGCTCACCCGGTCGAAGGTGAGCGGCCTCCGGCGCCCCCGGCCGGCCGGTCCCTGGGACCGGCCGACCGAGGTGGTCGCACTACTTACGCTCACTGAGTGACCTTGATCTTCTTGACCGAACTGTCGCCTGCGATCTTGTCGGTGATCTTCTGCAGCCCCTTGGTCAGAGCGGCGGCGTCGATCTTGCCGGAGAGGAACGAGTTCCACACGACCAGCTGGTCGGTGTTCATGCCGTAGTAGTCGACGAACTGGTAGTTGAACACGTTCGTGCCGGCCGCGTCGAGCATCTTCGTCTGCGACTGCAGTGCCGTGGAACCGAAGCCGTCCGGCGGCACCAGGCCCTTGACGATCGTCGGGGCGAGGCGGGTCTTGCTGAAGTTCGTCGCCGCGTCCTTCGACAGCATCGCCCGCATGATCTCCTTGCCACCGGCGACGTTCTTGCCCTTCGCCGGCACGATGTACGGCTCACCCGCCGCCGAGCGGATGGTCTCGTACGGCATCTGCGGGCTGCTCGTCACCGTCAGCTCCGGGATGCCGGTCATCTTGAAGTCGGCCTTGGTGGCCTTCTTCATCTCGTTCTCGATCCAGCCACCGGACGGGTACAGGACCGCCTGCTGGTCCTTGCTCCACTTCGCCTGCGCCGCGGTGAACTGGGTGCCCGCGCCGCCGGGGACGAAGTAGCCCTTCTTGACACAGGTCTCCAGCGCGGCGAACACCTTCTGGATCGCCGGGTGGGACCAGCAGTTCGGCTTCAGGTTCTCCAGCCCCAGCCGGACCTCCGGGCCGCCCTCCTTGATCGCGGAGTCCACGGCCGTCGTCTGGTAGTACGTGGCCGCCTCCTTGCCCCACACCCACAGGTACTTGCCCTTGGCCTTGGCCTTCGCGCCCAGCGCGATCGCCTCGTCCCACGTCTTCGGCGGGGTCCAGCCGTTCGCCTCGAACAACGACGCCGAGTACCACAGCCCGTACACCGTCATGGCGTAGTTCATCGCGACGAACTTGCCGTCGAACGTGCCCGGGTCCTTCACGTGCGGGTACAGGGTGTCGGCGATCTTCTTGCCCTCGTAGTTGTTCGCGTCGAACACGTCGTCCAGCGTCTCGAGGTTCTTCACGATCGTGTTGAAACCGATCGCGTTGGCGCCGGAGTTGTCGATCAGGTCCGGCGGGTTGCCGCCGACGAACCGCGGCTGCAGCTGCTGGGCGATCTGCGTCGACGGGGTCACCTTCGACTTGGTCGAGAACTTCTTGTCGACCTCCTTCGACGCGAACGTGACGTAGTCGTACCCGTAACCGCCGTTGAAGATGACCGCCTCGATCGAGGAGCTCTTCGCCACGCCGAACGGGTTGCTCGCCGACTTGCTGCCCCCCTTGTTCGAGCCGGAGTTGCCGCCGCCGGTGGCGCAGGAGGCGAGCGCGCCGCCGAGAGGCGCGATGGCAGCCGCGGCGAGCGAACCCTGCAGCAGCCGTCGCCGAGAGAGCGAGCTGGAGTTGGTGTCCATCGTGTGGTGCGACCTTCCGTGATTGAGAGGGTAGAGAACTAGCGGTGTCCTGGGCGCCGGCCCCAGGTCCACGAGCTAGGGTGGGACCGCCGACTTCGGCCGGCCGGCACCGTGTCCGCGCCGCGGTTTGCCTACCGTACGCCGGTGTCCGGACACGGCCATCGCAGACGCGGCGAGCATCGTCACCGTCTGGTTGAAGTTCTGCTGCGCGATGAGCAGGTAGAGCAGGTCGAGCACGAACAGCTGCGCGTGCTTGGCCGACAGGTCGTCCGGCTGCAGGTACCCGTCCGGCGCGAACGTCGTGACGTGCACGTCCGCGATCGCCGCCAACGGCGACGTGGGGCTGCTCGTGAGGGCGACGGTGTACGCACCCGAGGACCGTGCCTGGGTGAGCATCTGGATGGTCTCCTCGGTGCGTCCCGTGTTCGAGATCGCCAGCGCGACGCACTTCTCGTCCTGCAGGGCGGCGCTGGTGAGACCGACGTGCACCTCCTGCCACGCGTGCGCGTTGATGCCCACCCGGTACATCCGCGCCGCGAGCTCGGCGGCCATGCCCCCGCTGCCGCCGATGCCGTAGATGTCGAGGTGCCGGCAGTCGGCGATGCGCCTGGCGAGGTCGTGCACCTTGCCGACGTCCACCTGGTCGGCCGTCGTGGAGAGCGAGATGGTGTGCGCGTGCAGCAGGGAGCGCAGCACCTCGTCAGGCTCGTCCTGCGGGTTGAACGCGCGGCCGATGTCGGCACGCCACGACTCCTGCGCGTCACCGCGGCCGATGTCGGACGCGACGCCGACGCGGAACGAGACGTACCCGGCGTATCCCAGCGACCGGCAGAACCGCGTGACGGTGGCGGGCGAGACGCCCGCGTCCTCGGCGAGCTCCGTGATGGACAGTTCGAGCGGAGCGGACGGGTTCCGCAGCAGGTGGTCGGCGATCTTGGTCATGGCGGCCGACAGCTCCGACGTCTTCGCCAGGATCCGCTCCCGGACGCCGAGCGGGGCCGGTGCGGCCAGGTCGCGCGCAACCGCCTCCACGCCGATCTCCCCTCACCTCTGAAAATCGGTCTCAGGCACTATGGCTCGATCGGAAAAGAATTATCAGCGTGCCCCACGAAGGCAAGCGCGCACCAGTATCGAATGCGTAACGATGAATTTCCGGTGACGCGCCGTGCTCATGCCGCCGCGTAATGCCCACGGGCTGACCGGTCTCGCCGCCGGTGTCCGGTTCGAACGGCCGCCGGCGGACAGCGGTTACATGCGGTCGGGCGCGTGGATGCCGAGCAGGCCGAGACCGCGCTCGAGCACGCGGGCCGTGAGGTCGCACAGCCGCAGCCGGCTC
>JAFMQP010000352.1 GCA_017354575.1 Acidothermales bacterium
CGTTCGTTCCCCGGTCTCGACGTCGACCGAACGTAGGAGATGTCGATGAAGCGGACGGGACGGTCGGGCGGACGCGACGTGATGAACACGCGACGGTCGAAAGCGTTCCGGTAACCGGTACGACGGCTCGAAGGTTCATGCCGGCGTGACCGATGTGGACGCGTGTAGTTCACCTGGCTATGCCAGCGTCGCTCCCGTCGCGACGAAGGGAGCAGGTCGATGACGGGACGGCGCCTGGCCCGGCTGGCTACGCTCGGCACGGCTTTCTGCCTGCTGGTCTTCGGGTTCGCACCACCGAGCTTCGCGTTCGTCGGGACACCGGGTGGCCTGGGCCTGTCCGTCGACTCCGGCCAGACGCTCTCCCGGCAGGCGCCGGTCTACGCCGGCGGCGGCGCCACCCACGACGTCTCCATGGCCGTGGACGGGACGCCGATAGCGGCCACGCCGACCGACAGCCCACCCGCGCTGGTCACGTTCGAGGGCAGCGGCATCCAGTCGGGCAGCCAGAACCTGCAGAACTCGCTGTGGGTGAACGGGCGCATGGTCACCCTGATCAAGCAGGACTACTCGAACTTCGCGACCGCGACGGTTCCCGTCCCGGCCGGGTTCCTGAAGCCGGGCACGAACGTCGTGCGGGTCCGCTCCGGCGACGGGGTGTCGCCGACCGACCTCGTCGGAAACCACGACGACTTCTCGATCCGCAACCTCAGGCTAGTCCTGCCCGACACCGACGCGCTCACCGATCCCGCGATCCCGCCCACCCAGGTGATCGGCCTCGGTGACGGCTTCCCCGGCGGTAACGCCACCGAGTCGGAGGTGGTCGCCGACTTCTCGATCGACGCCACCGCCGACCAGCTCGACGGCGTCGCCGGCAGCTGGGACACCACGTCCGTGACCGACGGCCCGCACACGATCACCGCGACTGGCGCTCGCGCGGACGGCAGCACCACCAGCGTCTCCGCGCAGGTGGTCGTCGACAACGGCCCGCCGCAGATCTCCATCACCTCACCCGAGGCCGGCAAGAACTACGAAGGCGTCGACCTGTCGGTCACCGCGCAGGCGGTCGACTCGACGAGTCAGGTGGCGTCGGTCCGCGGTCGGCTGGACGGCACGGCGATCCCCGTGCCGGACACGTTCCCGAGTGACAACATCAAGCCGGGAGCGCACACCCTGACGGTGACGGCGGTCGACAGCGCCGGCAACAGCGCCACCACCACGCGCACGTTCACCACCAGCGTCGGCGCGACGCCCGCGTCCTTCCGCGGTCAGGTCGGCCGAACGCCGTACGCCGGCCCGGACGGACCGACCATGGTCGTCGCGGGAGACATCGCGTGCAGCCCCGGCTCCACGCCGTCTCCCACGGGGTGCCAGCAGGCCGGGACGGCCGACATGGTCGCGACGCTGCACCCGGACGCCGTCGCCTCGCTCGGCGACGAGCAGTACGACGTCGGCACGATAGGCAACTTCAACGGCTCGTACGACCAGACCTGGGGCAAGTTCAAGGACATCACGTACCCGCTGATCGGCAACCACGAGTACGCGCAGGACAACTTCCCCGGTGCGCAGGCGCCCGGCTACTTCGACTACTTCAACGGGGTCGGCAACGCCGACGGCCGAGCCGGGGACCGCAACCGCGGCTACTACTCCTACGACCTCGGCTCCTGGCACGTCGTCGTGCTCAACGCCGAGTGCGGCGTCGTGTCGTGCGCGACCGGTTCGGGGCAGCAGAGCTGGCTGGCCCACGACCTGGCCACCCACCAGAACTACTGCACGATGGCGATGTGGCACCAGCCGCTGTTCACCGCGGGCACGACCTTCGACGACGGCAACGGCCTCGCGACCAAACCGTTGTGGGACACGCTCTACGCCGACGGCGCGGACCTCGTCCTCAACGGCCACGACCACAACTACCAGCGCTACACGCCGCAGAACCCGGACGGCAAGGCGGACCCGCAGCACGGCATCAGTGAGTTCGTCGTGGGCACCGGAGGCGAGAGCCACTTCCCGCTCAGCAACGTCGACAAGGTCACCAACCTGGCCGCCGCGTCGGACACGACGTTCGGCGTCCTGCAGTTGCACCTGGCCCCCGCCGGCTACACCTGGGACTTCCTGCCCGAGCCGGGACACGGCAACGGCACGTTCACCGACTCGGGCACGGCCTCCTGCCACGCCCCTCCGGCGCCGAGGAGCTGACCACACGTAAAGTGCTGTGACATGGACGCATCCCTGCTGGCGGTCCTGAACGACACCGAGCGGCTGATGGTCGCCGAGACCGAATCGGCCAACCTCGCCGAGCTCGACGAGGACGCCGCCATCGAGCTGGAGACCCGCATCCGGCGGGCACGCAACAAGTACGTCGGCCAGTACCGTCGGGCAGCCAGCGCTCGAGTGGCCGCACACGGCGCCCGCGGGAGCGCCCGGCCGGAGAACACGCGGGCCAGGACGAAGGCCGAGGCGTTCGAAGCCGCCCTTGCCCGGGTGAGCCGCCGGGTCGCCGTGCTCGCCCGCCGGGCCGCGTCGGAACTGCGTGCCGAGCGGCTCGCGGCGGCGCGTGCGGCGAAGCGGGCCGTGGCGTCGGGCCGTACGGCTCCCGCCGGCGAACCGAGACCGCCCGACACCGGAGCACCGACAGAAGACGAGGCGGCCGATCGCCCCGCGATGAACCGGAAGCGGCGGGCGAGCACCCGCGCCCAGACCGCCCGTCGGCAGGCCAAGCGCGACAGCGCCCAGTAGCTCGGTCACCCGTGTCCGGGGGCGGAGTAGCTGCGTCCCTTCAGGTCGCACCGGTGCCGGACAGGTGCCGCCTCGCGGACAGGTGCCGCCTCGCGGACTCGCCGCGCTCTCCACGCACTACAGGCAGCTCGCGGTGCTGCGTTCCGTCGCCGGCATCGGCTCCGGCGTGGAGCTGCCAATCGGCGCGGCGCTGGTGGCCGGCGTGATCGCGGCGCCTTCCTCTAGGTCGAGGACGAGCACACCGCCCGCGAGGACACGTCGACCCCACCGCCTGTCACCGCTTGAACGACGCGACGTCGAGCGACGTATGTTTCTACTCGCGCGATGAACGGAGAGAGACATGCGAGTCGTCGTCAGTGAGTTCATGAGTCTCGACGGTGTGGTGCAGGCGCCTGGCGGGCCGCAGGAGGACACCAGCGGCGGGTTCGCTCACGGTGGGTGGTCGCGCCCGTTCTTCGACCCCGCGGTCATGGGCGCGACCTTGGGCGGGTTCGCCGAGCGGAGTGAGGTGCTGCTGCAGGGTCGCCGGACCTATCAGGTCTCGGCGGCGGCCTGGCCGGAGCGTGCCGGCAGCGGTGACGCGTTCACCGACTGGATCAACGGCGCCCAGAAGTACGTCGTGTCCGACACCCTCGTCGAGGCGGACCTCACCTGGAAGCCGACCACGATCATCCGCGGTGCCGACCTCGTCCCGGAGGTCTCGGCGCTGCGCGACCGGCCCGGTGGCGACATCTACGTCTACGGCAGCCTGTCGGTCGTCCGGGCACTGCTCTCCGCCGGCCTCGTCGACGAGCTCGTGCTCATGATCGAGCCGATCACGCTCGGCGGCGGCAAGACGCTGTTCCCGGTCGACGGGCAGGCGAGAACCTTCGAGCTCGTGTCTGCCGAGACCGCCGCCACGGGTGTGCAGGTCTGCCGGTACCGGCCCGCCCACTGAGCCGGCACGCGCTGGTTCGTGTCTGACAACGACGGCTCCGCTACGCGGCGCGCCGTCGTCCGGACACGTCCTAGCCGACCACCTCCATGATCGCGGCGGCGAGGCGCCGCCGGTCGGTGGCCTGGAAGTCGGTCAGCATCTCGTCGAGCCGGTGCGTCACCGCGGAGTGGACCTGTCTCGCCAGCCGCGTGCCGCGCGGGGTCAGCTTGATCCGGCACGCGCGCCGGTCGTTCGTGTCGCGGGCCCGGGCGGCGATGCCTCGCTTCTCGACCCGGTCGACGAGCCCGGTCAGACTCGACTTCTCCAGG
>JAFMQP010000090.1 GCA_017354575.1 Acidothermales bacterium
GACGCGCACGCCGGCCTGCGCTGGCACCACGTGCTGTCCGCCGAGACCGTCCGCGCGTACAGCCGGCGCCAGCGGCCTACCGGCTCGCGATCGACACCGCCGGGTGCGCACCGGACCGCGTGCTGATGGTGGCCGCCCACACGTGGGACCTCCGCGGAGCCCGGGGAGGGGCATGCGGACCGCCTACGTCGACAGGCCGGTTGGCGACACGCCGACGAGCGCCGACGCCTTCGACGGACGGTTCGACGGGCTCGACGAACTGGTCACCGCGCTGACCGCGCCGAGTGAAGTTGTCCACAGGGGTCCGTGAGCCGCCACGGCGCCGTTGCGCCGGACAGGTAGCCTGGGCATGTTCCGCCAGTGAGACGTGATCTTGAAGAGGCGATGTCGGCCGTGTCCCACAGCAACGAGCCAGACCCCCTTACTGAGTTCGGGCCGAACGAATGGCTCGTCGACGAGCTGTACCAGCAGTTCGTCAAGAACCCTCAGTCCGTCGACAAGGCCTGGCAGGACTTCTTCGCCGACTACACGCCGCAGGGCGGCGCCCCCTCCCCGTCTGCGGACACCACCGCACCGCCGTCCGCGAACGGCACGCCCGCCGCGGCGCCGGGCACCCGGCCCACGACGGCCCCGGTCCAGCCCGCGCAACCCGCGCAGGCCCCGCCCACGGAGGCGGCGAAGGCCGCGCAGCCGGCGGCGGTGCGTGCAGACGCCGAGCAGGTTCCGCTTCGGGGCGCGGCCGCCAGGGTCGTCAGCAACATGGTGCAGAGCCTGGAGATCCCGACCGCGACGAGCGTGCGGGCGGTGCCGGCGAAGCTGCTGATCGACAACCGCATCGTCGTCAACAACCACCTCAAGCGCACCCGCGGCGGCAAGATCAGCTTCACCCACGTCATCGGCTACGCCGTCGTCAGGGCCGCCGCCGCGATGCCAGAGATGAACGCCGCGTTCGCCGAGGTCGACGGCAAGCCGACCCTGCTGAGGCCCGAGCACGTCAACCTCGGCGTCGCCATCGACCTGCAGAAGTCGGACGGCAGCCGGTCCCTAGTCGTGCCGTCGGTCAAGCAGGCCGAGAAGCTCGACTTCGCCGGGTTCCACCGCGCGTACGAGGACGTCGTCAAGAAGGCACGCACGAACAAGCTGACCATCGACGACTTCGCCGGCACCACCATCTCCATCACCAACCCGGGGATGATCGGCACCACCCACCCGGTGCCGCGGCTGATGACGGGCCAGGGCTGCATCGTCGGCGTCGGCGCGATGGAGTACCCGGCCGAGTTCCAGGGCGCGGCGCCGGAGACGCTCGCCCGGATGGCGGTCAGCAAGATCCTCACGCTGACGTCCACGTACGACCACCGGATCATCCAGGGCGCGCAGTCCGGCGAGTTCCTCAGGCAGATCCACCTGATGCTGCTCTCCGACGGCTTCTGGGACGAGATCTTCCGGTCGCTGCGCGTGCCCACCGTCCCGATCCGCTGGGCGCCCGACATCGCGGCGTCGCACGAGGACGACATCCACAAGCAGGCGCGCGTCTTCGAGCTCATCCACGCGTACCGGGTGCGCGGTCACCTGATGGCCGACACCAACCCGCTCGAGTACGAGCTGCGCAGCCACCCCGACCTCGACATCGGCTCGCACGGTCTCACCCTGTGGGACCTCGACCGCGAGTTCGCCACCGGCGGCTCGTTCGGCGACCGCCCGATGATGAAGCTGCGCGAGATCCTCGGCATCCTGCGCGACTCGTACTGCCGCACCGTCGGCATCGAGTACATGCACATCCAGGACCCCGACGAGCGCCGCTGGATCCAGGACCGCGTCGAGCGCAAGCAGAACAAGCCCGACCGCGACCTCCAGCTGCGCATCCTGAACCGGCTGAACCGCGCCGAGGCGTTCGAGACGTTCCTGCAGACGAAGTACGTCGGGCAGAAGCGGTTCTCGCTCGAGGGCGCGGAGACGCTCATCCCGGTGCTCGACGCCGTGGTGTCCGCGGCCGGGCAGGACGGCCTCGACGAGGTCGTCATCGGCATGGCGCACCGCGGCCGCCTCAACGTCCTCGCGAACATCGTCGGCAAGAGCTACGCCCAGATCTTCCGCGAGTTCGAGGGCAACCTCGACCCCAAGAGCGCGCACGGCTCGGGCGACGTGAAGTACCACCTGGGCGCCGACGGCGAGTACGTCGGGCTCGGCGGCGAGCACATCGACGTCTCGCTGGTGGCGAACCCGAGCCACCTCGAGGCGGTCGACCCGGTGCTCGAGGGCGTCGTCCGCGCCAAGCAGGACATCATCGACAAGGGCCAGACCGGCTTCACCGTGCTGCCGCTCCAGGTGCACGGCGACGCGGCGTTCGCCGGCCAGGGCGTCGTCGCCGAGACGCTGAACCTGTCCGGCCTGCGCGGCTACCGCACCGGCGGCACCGTGCACGTCGTCGTCAACAACCAGCTCGGCTTCACCACCGACCCGAGCGCCGCGCGGTCCAGCGTGTACGCCACCGACGTCGCGCGGATGGTGCAGGCGCCGATCTTCCACGTCAACGCCGACGACCCCGAGGCGTGCATCCGCGTCGCGCGGCTCGCGTTCGAGTACCGTCAGGCGTTCCACAAGGACGTCGTCATCGACCTCGTCTGCTACCGCAGGCGCGGCCACAACGAGGGCGACGACCCGTCGATGACGCAGCCGCAGATGTACGACCTCATCGACAACAAGCGCAGCACCCGCAAGGTCTACACCGAGTCGCTCGTCAACCGCGGCGACATCACCATCGAGGACGCGGACGCCTCGCTGCGCGACTACCGCGCCCAGCTGGAGCGGGTGTTCACCGAGACCAAGGAGAACGTCACCGACCTGCCGTCGGTGGTCCGTACCGAGGCGCAGGTATCGCGCGCCGAGCAGGTCGACACCAGGGTGCCGCTCGAGGTGCTGAAGAAGATCGGCGACTCGTTCGTCAACGTCCCCGACGGCTTCACCGTGCACGCCAAGGTGCTGCCGGTGCTGCAGCGGCGTGCCGCGATGACGTCGCAGGGCGGCGTCGACTGGGCGACGGCCGAGCTGTTCGCGTTCGGCACCCTGCTGCTCGACGGCTACCCGGTGCGGCTCGCCGGACAGGACAGCCGGCGCGGCACGTTCGTGCAGCGGCACGCCGTCGTCACCGACCGGCACACCGGCGCCGAGTACAACCCGCTCAAGCAGCTCGAGCCGGACCAGGCGCCGTTCTACATCTACGACTCGCTGCTCAGCGAGTACGCCGCGATGGGCTTCGAGTACGGCTACTCGGTCGCCAACCCGAAGGCGCTGGTGTGCTGGGAGGCGCAGTTCGGCGACTTCGCCAACGGCGCGCAGCTCATCATCGACGAGTTCATCAGCTCGGCCGAGCAGAAGTGGGGACAGCGCAGCGGCGTAGTCCTGCTGCTCCCGCACGGCTACGAGGGACAGGGCCCCGACCACTCGTCGGCGCGGATCGAGCGGTTCCTGACGCTCTGCGCGCAGGACAACATGACCGTCGCGTACACGGCGACCCCGTCGAACTACTTCCACCTGCTGCGCCAGCACACGATGGACTCGGTCCAGCGGCCGCTCGTCGTGTTCACGCCGAAGGGGGTGCTGCGGCTGAAGGCCGCGGCGTCGCCGATCGACGAGTTCACCGAGGGGCGGTTCCAGCCGGTCATCGGTGACGGTCGGGTCGACCCGGCCTCCGTGCGCAGGTTGCTCCTCTGCTCGAGCCGGATCTACTACGACCTCGTCGCACGTAGGGACAAGATCGGCGACACGACCACGGCGATCGTCCGCGTCGAGCAGCTCTACCCGGTGCACGGCGACGCCATCGCGGCGGAGGTGGCGCGGTACCCGTCGCTGCAGCAGGTGCGCTGGGTGCAGGACGAGCCGCAGAACATGGGCGCGTGGCCGTTCATGGCGCTGCACCTGCCCGAGCACCTCGGCGGCCACGAGCTGGTGCCGGTCACCCGCAGGGCGAGCTCGGCACCTGCGGCCGGGTCGCACCACGTCCACACGGCCGAGCAGCAGCAGCTGCTCGAGGCGGCGCTGCCGGGAGCATAGCGGGCATGTACTTCACCGACCGCGGCATCGAGGAGCTCGAACAGCGGCGCGGCGACGAGACCGTCTCGCTGCACTGGCTCGCCGCCCAGCTGCGTGACTTCGCCGACCAGCACGACGAGTTCGCCGAGGCCGCCGACCGGTTCGCCACCTGGCTCGCGCGCCAGGACGACGGCGCGGACGACTAGACCCGCCCCCGCCGGTCAGGCGTGCGGCACCACGGGCAGCTCGGTCAGGCCGCGGATGAGCGTGCTGTCGCGCCACCGCAGCCGCGTCGAGGCGTCGCCTGCCAGGCGCAGCTCGGGGAACCGGTCGAGCAGCCCACCGACGGCGAGCGCGCCCTCCATCCGGGCGAGCGGAGCGCACAGGCAGTAGTGGATGCCGTGTCCGAACGCCACGTGCCCGCCCGCCGGCCTCCTGACGTCCAGGCGGTCGGGCTCGGCGAACCGCGCCGGGTCGCGGTTGGCGCCGCTGAGCGCGATCATCACGAACTCGCCCGCAGGGATCGTGACGCCGTCGATCTCGACCGATTCCGCCGTGGACCGCAGCGTGGCCAGGTTGATGGGCCCGTCGTAGCGCAGCAGCTCCTCGACCGCGCCGGGCAGGAGACCGGGGTCCGCACGCAGCGCGGCCAGCTGGTCCGGGTGCCGGAGCAGCGCGAGCATACCGTTGCCGATCAGGTTCACGGTCGTCTCGTGTCCCGCCACGAGCAGCAGGAACGCCGTCGACACGAGCTCGTGCTGGCTCAGCCGGTCCTCGTCGTCACCGGCGCGGATCAGCGCGCTCAGCATGTCGTCGGCAGGCTCCGCCCGCTTCGCGTCGACCAGCCCGGTGAGATAGCCCGCCATCTCCCGCCCGGCGTCGGCGTCGTCCTCGACGGACAGCAACGCGGCGGTCCAGCGCCGGAAGTCCGCACGGTCCGCGAACGGCAAGCCGAGCAGCTCGCAGATGACCGTCACGGGGATCGGGAACGCGTACCGGGCGATCAGGTCGACGCTCTCCCCCGGCGCGGACGCGGCAAGCTCGTCCAGGTAGCCGGCCACGATCTCACGGACCCGCGGCCGCAGCGCCTCGATCCGGCGCGCGGTGAAGGCCCTGTTCACGAGCTTGCGCAGCCGGGTGTGGTCCGGCGGGTCGGTCTCCAGCATGTGGCCGGTAAGCGGGAAGTCCTCGTCACCGGTTGGCGGGCCGTACTGCCGGACGAACGCCGCCACGATCGCGTCCCGCCCCTTGCGCAGCCGCGGGTCGGCGAGCAGCGCCCTCGCCTCTGCGTACCGCGGGACGAGCCAGGCACGCAGCCCGCTCGGCAGCAGCACGTAACGCACGGCGCCGTCCGCGCGCAGCGCCTCGTACAGCGCGTGCGGATCCTGGACGTACTCCTCGCCCAGCTCGAACGGCACTCGGCCGACGGTCCCCGCCCCGGTCATCCGTACCCCCTCGTCGGCGCCACACGCGATATATCTTGACTCTGCCCTCTGTCCTGGGTACCGTCAAGGCAACACGATATAGCTCGTTGGGCCAACGGAGGCTGCGGTGGAACGCTGGATGCTCGAGGGGCCGGAGACCATCCCGCTCGACCAGGTGGACAAGCTCGTGGTGAAGCTCGTCGCAGGACACGTCGACGTCGTCGCGACCGACGGTCCGCCTCGGGTGGAGCTGCACGAGATCGAGGGCGCGCCGATCGCCGTCACCGACGCCGACGGCGTGCTGAGCGTCGGTTACGAGGACCTCGGCGGGGTCTTCGACTTCGACAGCACCACGGCGAAGGAGGCCCTGCAGGGCCTGGGCAACGCACTGCGCGACCTGCTGCAGAACGGCTGGACCAGCGAGACCCAGGAGTGGGCGAGACGGTTCTCCTGGTTCGGCAACAAGCGACGCGCGGTCGTGTCCATCGCGATTCCCCCGCGATGCCCGGTGCGGCTCAACGTGGTGTACGCGTCCGCCGTGGTCGCCGGCATCGACGGCGAGACGAAGGTGAAGAGCGTGTCGGGCGAGGTCACCCTCGACAGCCTCAGCGGCAGCGTGGACGCGCACACGGTTTCCGGTGACCTCGAGGCGCAGGTGCTGGACGGCCGGCTGCAGTTCGTGACCGTCAGCGGCGACCTCACCGTGGTCCAGGCGACCAGCGACCGCATCCAGGGCCGCACCGTCTCCGGCGACCTGACGGCCGACCTCGACCTCGCGACCGACGGGAGCGTCGAGCTGTCCAGCGTCTCCGGCGACGTCACAGTCCGGCTGGCGCCGACGACCGGCGCGAAGGTCGACTGCGTGTCGACGTCCGGCAGCATGACGTCCGGGTTCGACGGGCTCGCCCGCGAGCACAAGCCGGGCAAGCGCGCGCTGCACGGCAGCATCGGCGACGCGAGCGGGCGCATCGAGGTGCGCACCGTCTCCGGCGCGGTACACCTGCTCCCCCGCCGCGTGCCCGCGAAGGAGCAGGCATGACCTCCGTGTTCGGGCACGGGCGACTGCGGCTGTACCTGCTCAAGCTGCTCGACGAGGAACCGCGGCACGGCTACGACATGATCCGGCTGCTCGAGGACCGGTTCATGGGCGTGTACGCCCCGTCCGCGGGGACGATCTACCCGCGCCTGAACCGGCTCGAGGAGGAGGGCCTGGTCAGTCACGAGGTCGTCGAGGGCAAGAAGGTGTACCGGCTCACCGACGCGGGGCGCGCCGAGCTGGCCGAGCGCAGCGACGAGATCGAGGCGCTGGAGCAGGACATCGACAGGTCCGTCCGCGACCTCGCGCGGGAGGTGCGCGAGGACGTCCGCTCGTCCGTGCGCAACCTGCGCGAGGAGCTCAAGGCGGCCGCGCGCGAGGTGCGCGACGCCGACCGCGAGGGCAGGGACGACCACCGCCGTCCGTGGGACGAGATCGGCGACATCCCGGGCTGGGCCGAGACCAAGGAGGCCATGAGCAAGGCTTTCAAGGAGAGCTCGAAGGCGTGGAGAACCGAGTGGGAGCACGGCTTCGGCGGCGAGGGCAAGACGGCCAAACGCGTCGTCAGGGAGCTGGTGCGCAACACCGAGCTGCTCCGTGACGAGGTGCGCCGCGCCGTGAAGACCCACGCCGACGAGACCGCGCTACGCGAGGCCAACACGACGATCGAGTCGACCCTGGCCCGGCTGCGTGGCCTGTTCCGCTGAGCCGCTACCCGACGGTGAAGACGACCTTGCCGAACTGGGCGCCGGCGACCATCGCCTCGAAACCCGCCCGCGCCTCGGCGAGCGGCAGCACGCGGTCGACGACGGGGCGCGCGCCGGTGACGTCGAGGAACGAGATCAACCGCTGCAGCTCGGCGCGGCTGCCCATCGTCGAGCCGACGACCGAGAGCTGGGTGTAGAAGACGCGCTGCAGCTCGGCGGACGGGTCGGGCCCGGTCGTGGCGCCGGCGACGACGATGCGTCCGCCGGGACGCAGGCAGCGCACCGAGTGGCCCCAGGTGGCCTTGCCCACCGTCTCCATGACGGCGTCGACCCGCTCGGGCAGCCGCGCGCCGGGCCCGAAGGCCTGGTGTGCGCCGAGCGCTACCGCACGCGCCCGCCTGCCCTCGTCGCGGCCGGTGACGTACACCCGCATGCCCGCCGCGCGGGCGAGCACGACCAGTGCGGTCGCGACGCCGCCGCCCGCGCCCTGCACGAGCACGCTGCCGCCAGGCTGCAGGCCGGAGTTGGTGAACAGCATCCGGTACGCCGTGAGCCACGCGGTGGGCAGGCACGCGGCCTCGGCGAAGCCGAGCCCCTGCGGCTTCGGCACCAGGTTGCGGCGGGGTACGGAGACGCGCTCGGCGAACGTCCCGTCGTACCGCTCGGAGAGCAGCGACCGTTTCGGGTCGAGCGTCTCGTCGCCCAGCCAGTCCTCGCTCGCGACGACCGAGTGGACGACCACCTCGTTGCCGTCGGGGTCGACGCCCGCGGCGTCACACCCGAGGATCCGCGGCAGCTCCTGCTCGCCGAGCCCGACGCCGCGCAGCGACCAGACGTCGTGCTGGTTCAACGCCGCCGCCCGCACCGCGACGGTGACCCAACCCGGTCGCTCATCCGGCTCGGGACGGTCGCCGAGCTCGAGCCCGGCCAGCGGATCGTCGGCGTCGAATCGTGCGGCGGTGACGGCGAACATGATCCGACCCTACTGATACGACCAGCGGACGACCGAGGGCCCTCGCCGCGTGCTACCCGTCCACGGCCGCGGCCACGGCGCGGGAGACGGCCGGGACGACGCGGTCGTCGAATGCGCTCGGGATGACGTACCCCGCGCTCAGCTCCGGCTCGACCAGGCCGGCGAGGGCGTCCGCTGCGGCGAGCTTCATGGCCGGGGTGATCGTCTTGGCGCGCGCGGCCATGGCACCGCGGAAGATGCCGGGGAACGCGAGCACGTTGTTGATCTGGTTCGGGTAGTCACTACGGCCGGTCGCGACGACGGCGGCGTGCCGGGCGGCGACGTCGGGATGCACCTCCGGGTCGGGATTCGCGAGCGCGAACACGACCGGGTCGTCGGCCATCGAGGCGACCGTCTCCTCCGGCACGCGGCCGCCGGACACGCCGACGAACACGTCCGCGCCGCGCAGCCCGTCGGCGAGCGAGCCGCACAGTCCGTCCCTGTTCGTCTCGCGCGCGAGCGACCGCTTGACCGGCGCGAGGTCGTCGCGGCCGGACGAGAGCAGCCCGCGGCTGTCCGCCACGACCACGTCGCCCACGCCCGCGTCCAGCATGATGTTCGCGACGGCCACGCCGGCCGCGCCCGCGCCCGAGACCACCACGCGGGTGTCCGCGATGTCGCGCTCGGTCAGCCGCAACGCACCGCGCAACGCGGCGAGCACGACGATCGCGGTGCCGTGCTGGTCGTCGTGGAACACCGGCACGTTCAACATCTCGTCGAGGCGCTGCTCGATCTCGAAACACCGCGGTGCGCTGATGTCCTCGAGGTTGACGCCGCCGAAGGCCGGCGCGATCCGGACGACGGTGTCGACGATCTCGTCCGGGTCCTTCGTGTCGAGGCAGATCGGCACAGCGTCGACGCCGCCGAACTCCTTGAACAGCAACGCCTTGCCCTCCATCACGGGCAACGCGCCCAGCGGCCCGATGTCACCGAGGCCGAGCACCGCCGTGCCGTCGGTGACGATCGCCACCGTGCCGCCCTTCCAGGTATACCGGTAGGCAAGCTCGGGATCGTGTGCCACGGCCGCGCTCACCCGGGCGACGCCCGGCGTGTACGCGAGGGACAGGCCGGCGCGGTCGCGTACGCGCACGGCGGGCCGCACCTCGATCTTGCCGCCGTGATGCAGTGGGAAAGCGGGATCGGACTCGTACTCGGGCGTTGCAGCCACGATGTTCTCCTAGATCGACGATCCACCCGGCGCGCGATACAGCGTGGATGTGCGCTGGCCACCGTGGTCGTGGGTACGAGGATCCCTCGTGGCGCGATTGTGGCAGAGCGGTCGTGACGCGCCGCGTCCGGGTGCGTGTGCAACGTCGCAGTCGCCGCGGTCCGGGGATCCGTAACCGCATCGGCATCGACGCGTCGACCGGGACGGGGCAAGATTTCGCCCACAGCCGATAAGCAAGAAGACATGAACGCCGAGGCCTCTGTCCGCGTGACGCGCGTGGGTGTTCCTGTCCAGGGTCTGATGAGGTGCGGCAATGGATCTGAGCTCGTACGCGGACCTCGCGGTCCGGCTCGTCAACACCGAGGACCTGAGCCGACCCGACGGCGACCATCTCACCGACCTCGCCGGGCTGCGCGCGTTCTTCGCCGACCGGCCCCGCTCGCGTGCCACGTGCACGAAGAACGACCTGCGCGAGATGCGGGCGATCCGCGGCCGGCTGCGTGCGGTGTTCGAGCTCGTGGAGGCGGGCGACGTCCCCCACGCGATGCGCAAGCTGAACACGCTGCTGGGCGAGTTCCCGGTGCGCCCCATCGTCACCGACCACGACGACAGCGACTGGCACCTGCACCTGTCCGAGTCCGGCTCGCCGACGCAACGGTACGTGGCGCGTGCGGTCTTCGGCCTGGCGACGCTGGTGACCGAGCTGACGCCGGACCGGCTGGGCGTGTGCCAGTCCGACCCCTGCCGGTTCGTGTTCCTCGACACCTCGACCAACCGCTCCCGCCGGTACTGCTCGGAACGCTGCGCGACCCGCGCGAACGTCGCGGCGTACCGGGCGCGACGTAAGGAGCAGGCCTCCGCGGCGTCCTGAGGTCGGGCTGAGACGACGGGCCGCCGCCGCGAGGCGGACAGCTAACTTGCTACGCGAGCGGCAGACAGCCCGTCGGCACCGGGGAGGCGCACGTGACAACGGCCCAGCTCGTGCCTGGACGGGCGAGCCGGGCCCCCGTCACCGACGTGCGGGCGCGGCGCTGGCCCGACCGGCTCGGCGTCGCCGCACTGGTCGCACTCGCCGTCGGCGTCGCGACGATCGCCGCCACCGAGACGCTCGGCCCGTCCGCCGCCGTCCCCCGTCTCGACGCCGCGTGGCCGCCGTTGTCGGCACACACCCACCCGTCGCAACAGCTCGTCACCTACCTGCTGTGGGCGGCTCTCTGCGTCGGGGGGCTCGGTGTGCTCGCCGGGCTGGCCGCGGTACGCGGCGGCTGGCGACCGGCGACCCGCCCGCTCCTCGTCGGCGCCGCGGTCGCCTGTGCCGTCCTGGTCGTGACGCCGCCTGCCGGGTCCACCGACACCCTCGACTACGCCGCCTACGGCGAGCAGGCCGCGGTCGGGCAGAGCCCGTACACGCACACACCCGAGCAGCTGCGGAAGGCCGGGGACCCGATCGGCGCGTACGCGCCGCGCTCGTGGCAGGGCACGACGTCCGTGTACGGACCGCTCGCGACCGGCATGCAGTGGGTCGCGGCCGAACTGGGTCACGGCTCGGCGGCACGCGCCGTCTTCTGGCTCAAGGCGATGAACGCGGTGGCGTTCCTCGGTGCCGGCCTCCTGCTCGACCGCCGCGCCCGCACCGGCGGTGCCCGCGTCCGCGCGCACCTGCTGTGGACCCTGAACCCGCTCCTGCTCTGGCAGCTGCTGGCCGGCGCCCACGTCGACGCGCTGGCGACGGTGGCGGCCCTCGCGGCGGTGCTCGTCCGCCCGGGTCTCGCCGCCGGGCTGCTCACCGGCGCGGCCGCGGCGGTGAAGGCGCCGTACCTGCTCGTCGGGCTCGGCGTGCTGTGGGCCGCGCGC
>JAFMQP010000006.1 GCA_017354575.1 Acidothermales bacterium
GGAGCCATGACGAACATGAGCACGGCGAAACCGGCCTGGCGGAGGACGAGCTCGATGAACCCGATCAGTACGAGCGACACGACGACGAGCCCTAGCCGCATTCCGGCGACGACTCGCGTCCCCTGCAGCGAATCGCGGAATTCAGGCGTCCAGCGCAGCTCGATCGGCTCGTTCATGGCGCCAGACGGTACAAGGCCGCGGGCTAGGGCGTCCGGTGTTGTCCACAGGGTGCGATGTACCGGGTGAGCAGGTCGCGCAGTTCCTGGTGCCGGTCCGCGGGGAACGCGCGCTTGGGGATGATCATCGACGGGTCGCGACGTCCGGTGCCCATCCGCAGCACGAACGAGTGCCGCAGCTCGTGCCATGCGGCGAAGGCCGACCAGGGGAGCCGTTGCCGCGCGTCCTCGAGAGCCATGTCCACGCCGTCGCCGTCGACGGACGCCTCGATGTGCTGCGACGCCACCGGATTGCGGGAGAACGCGAGGTACGCGGGCAGGTACGGCAGCAGGTAGGTCGCCGCTGCGAGGACCACCGCGACGGCCGTGAGGGCCACCAGGTGGTTGGTCGCGGCGAACACCGCCGCCACGACGAGGGCGACCACGAGCAGCCAGCGCCAGCGAACCGCGGGGTACATCGCCGCCATCGCCTCCGGCCAGTCGCCGGGCCTCGGCGTCCAGTCCAGGTCCAGCCGCTCATCCATCGGAGTCGGGGACGAACCAGAGCGCGCCGAGCGGCGGGACGGACAGGAGCGTGGACGCGGGCAGCCCGTGGTAGGTCTCGTCGGTCGCGGCGACGCCACCGAAGTTGCCGACGCCGCTGCCGCCGTAGACGTGCGCATCGGTGTTCAGCACCTCCCGCCACCGGCCGGCGCGGGGGAGGCCGAGCCGGTAACCGATGTGCGGCACCGCGGAGAAGTTCACGACGCACGCGAGCACGCCGTCGTCATCCTCGTCGTACCGCAGGAACGACAGCACGTTCCCCACCGAGTCGTCGGCGTCGATCCAGCGGAACCCCGCCGCGTCGTGGTCCAGCCGCCACAGCGCCGGCGTCGACGCGTAGAGGTGGTTGAGGTCGCGCACCAGGTCACGTACACCGGCGCGTTCGGGCTCGTCGAGGTGCGGCCAGTGCAGGCCGTTCTGCTCCGACCATTCGGTGTCCTGCGCGAACTCCCCGCCCATGAAAAGCAGCTGCTTGCCGGGGTGCGCCCACATGTACGCGTACAGCGCGCGCAGGTTCGCGAGCTTGCGCCACTGGTCGCCGGGCATCTTCCGGTACAGCGAGCCCTTGCCGTGCACGACCTCGTCGTGCGACAGCGGCAGCACGAAGTTCTCGCTGAACGCGTACATCATCGAGAAGGTCAGCTCGCGGTGGTGGTACTGCCGGTAGACCGGGTCGTGGGCGAGGTAGCCGAGCGTGTCGTGCATCCAGCCCATGTTCCACTTGAACCCGAAGCCGAGGCCGCCGAGGTACGTCGGCCGCGAGACGCCCGGCCACGACGTCGACTCCTCCGCGACGGTGGAGACTCCGCGCACCTGCTTGTAGACGGTGGCGTTGGTCTCCTGCAGGAACGCGATCGCGTCGAGGTTCTCCCGGCCGCCGTACTTGTTCGGCAGCCACTGGCCCTCGGCGCGCGAGTAGTCGAGGTAGAGCATCGACGCGACGGCGTCCACCCGCAGGCCGTCGACGTGGAACTCGCGCAGCCAGAACAGCGCGTTGGCGACGAGGAAGTTGCGCACCTCGTGCCGGCCGAAGTCGAAGACGAACGTGCCCCAGTCGGGGTGCTCGCCGAGCCGCGGGTCGGCGTGCTCGTACAGCGGTGTGCCGTCGAACCGGGCCAGGGCCCAGGCGTCGCGGGGGAAGTGCGCGGGCACCCAGTCGACGAGCACGCCGATTCCTGCCTGGTGCAACCGGTCGACGAGGTGGCGGAAGTCGTCCGGGCTGCCGAAGCGCGACGTGGGCGCGTAGTACGAGGTCACCTGGTAGCCCCAGGAACCGCCGTACGGGTGTTCTGCCACCGGCAGCAGCTCGACGTGCGTGAAGCCCATCTCGGTGAGGTACGCCGTCAGCTGGTCGGCGAGCTCGCGGTAGGACAGCCCCGGACGCCACGAGCCGAGGTGGACCTCGTACACCGACATCGGTGCCTGGTGCGGTCGCGTGTCCGCGCGGCGTTCCCGCCAGGCCGCGTCGTCCCACTCGTACGACGAATCGAAGACGATCGACGCGGTCTCGGGCGGCTGCTCGGTGGCGAACGCCAGCGGGTCCGCCTTCTGCCGCCACACCCAGTCGTCGCCGAGGATCGCGTACTTGTAACGGCTCCCGCTGCCGACGTCGGGGACGAACAGCTCCCAGATCCCGCTGCCGCCCATCGACCGCATGGGGTGGGCCTGCCCGTCCCAACCGTTGAAGTCACCGACGACGCGGACACCCTGGGCGTTCGGTGCCCAGACGGCGAACGACGTCCCGCGCACGGTTCCGAGCGCGGTGTCGTAGGAGTGGACGTGCGCGCCGAGTACCCGCCACAGCTCCTCGTGGCGGCCCTCGCCGATCAGGTGCAGGTCGATCTCGCCCAGTGTCGGGAGGAAGCGGTACGGCTCGTCGACGACCCGGGTCTCGTCGCCGTACGCAACCTCGAGCCGGTAGTCGACGACGTCCGGTACGGGGAGGACGCCGGTGAACACGCCGCCGTGCTCGTGGCCGAGCGTCGTGCGTACGCCGTCGGCGGTGACGGCGGTCACCGCGGTGGCGCCTGGCCGCAGTGTGCGCACGACGACCCCGCCCGCGCCGGGGTGCGGGCCGAGCAGGCCGTGCGGGTTGTGGTGGGTGCCGTCGAGCAGCCGCTGCAGGGCATCCTGGTCGGTGACGACTTGGTCAGTCACTGTCTCCCACAATGCGTTCGATGGCGTTCATCGGGATACGCAGCCAGCTCGGCCGGTGCCGCGACTCGTACACGACCTCGTAGACGGCCTTGTCGAGCTCGAACGCGTGCAGCAGCGCGCGCTGCTCGCGCGGGTCGGTATCGGCCTCGTCGGCGTACCCCACGCAGAACGCTTCCCTGTTACGGGCACTCCATTCCCGTGCGCGGTACTCGTGTTGCGGATCGCCGTACTGCTCGACGAGCAGATGCTCGGCCGCGTAGTCGAACGAACGCAGCATGCCGGCGATGTCCTTCAACGGCGACGTCTTCGCGCGCCGGTACTCGAGTGGGTGCTCGGGTTCGCCCTCGAAGTCGAGCAGCACCCAGCCGTCGGTCGTGCGCATCACCTGGCCGAGGTGGTAGTCGCCGTGCACCCGCTGCACGGTGAACGTGTCGACCTGGTCGGGGAACGCGGCGAACCTCTCGTCGATGGCGCGGGCGTGTACGGCGAGGCTCGGCGCCTCGCGCCGTGCCTCGGCGAGGTGCTCGCGCATCGTGCGGGACAGCTCGGCGGCCGAGCCGGTGGGCTCGGCGCCGAGCGCCTCCGCGAGGTCGTGGTGCACGGCCGCGGTCGCGGCGCCGAGGCGTTCGGACTCCGCGGCGAAGTCGCCGCCGACCTCGTCCGCGTGCAGGTCCGCCTCGGCGTAGAGGTCGCGGACGCTGCCGGTGGCGAGCAGCCAGCCGTCGGTGCCCGTGCGCAGGAACCGTTGCAGCAGCCCGAGTGTGGTGGGCTCGGCGTCGACGTCGGTCTCGTACCAGCCGAGCGGCTCGGCGATGTGCGTGGACCCCGCCCGGACGAGGGCGAGGTGCAGCTCGAGGTCGGGATTGGTGCCGGTGACCAGGCGGCGGAACGTCTTGAGGATGTACTCCTCGCCGTACACCAGCGAGGTGTTGGTCTGCTCGTGCGGGATCGCGAGGCTGTGCAGCGTGACGTCGAGCGGCCCGGCCCCCGGTACGGAACGGAACCGCAGCGGACCGACCTCGGCCTGCCCGGCGACGAGCTCGAGCAGCCGGTCGGTCAGTTCGGAGTCGTGCGCGGCGTCGTAATACGCGCCCCCTTCGCCGTCGCCGATGTGGACGTGGGCGAGCCGGCCGGTCAGCCGGCTGCGCGTGCCGAGGAACAGCTGGTACCGGTCGGTGCCGCCGGTGTGCTCGACCGAAAGCAGGAGCAGCTGCAGGGAGGGGTCGCCCGAGACCAGCTCGGTGCGCTGCTCGACCGCGACGCGTTCGATCGTGCGCGCGCCACCGGCGTACCACCGCTGGGTGGGGAGCCATTCCCTCAGCTGCTTCTCGAACGCATCCATCGCTACGGGACCTTACCCATACATTCGTGCGTGAGACACGTCATCGCGCTTTGGCGGCAGTTCGAACCAGTAGAAGCCGTAGCCGGGGAGGGTGAGCAGGTAGGGCAGCTCGCCGATCGGGGGGAACGCGACGTTGCCGGTGCCCTCGATCGGGACGACGCCCTCGTACCTGCGCAGGTCCAGCTCGACGGGCTGCGGGAACCGGGACAGGTTGTTCACGCACAGCATGCGGTCGTCGCCCATCTCGCGGACGAACCCGAACACGCTGGGGTTGCTGCCGCCGAACTCCTCGAACGAGCCCATGCCGAACGCGGGGTGCCGCTTGCGGATCTCGACCATCCGCCGGGTCCAGTGCAGCAGCGAACCGGTGTTGCGCGTCTGCGACTCGACGTTGAGCGACTGGTAGCCGTAGACGGGGTCCATGATGACGGGCAGGTACAGCTGCTGCGGGTCGACCTTGGAGAAACCGGCGTTGCGGTCCGGCGTCCACTGCATCGGCGTACGGACGCCGTCGCGGTCGCCCAGCCAGATGTTGTCGCCCATGCCGATCTCGTCGCCGTAGTACAGGACGGGCGAGCCGGGCAGCGACAGCAGCAGCGCGGTGAACAGCTCCTGCTGGTTGGTGTCGTTCTCGAGCAGCGGGGCGAGCCTGCGGCGGATGCCGATGTTCGCGCGCATCCGGGGGTCCCGCGCGTACTCGGTGTACATGTAGTCGCGTTCCTCGTCGGTGACCATCTCGAGCGTCAGCTCGTCGTGGTTGCGGAGGAAGATGCCCCACTGGCAGTGCTCGGGGATCTCCGGCGTGCTGGCGAGGATCTCCGACAGCGGGTAGCGCTGCTCGCGGCGTACGGCCATGAAGATGCGCGGCATGACCGGGAAGTGGAAGGCCATGTGGCACTCGTCGCCGCCGGTGGCGGGGTCGCCGAAGTACTCGACGACGTCCTGCGGCCACTGGTTCGCCTCGGCGAGCAGCACGCGGTCGGGGTAGATGCGGTCGACCTCGGTCCGGACGCGCTTGAGGAACGCGTGCGTCTCCTTGAGGTTCTCGCAGTTCGTGCCCTCCTCCTCGAAGAGGTATGGCACGGCGTCGAGACGGAACCCGTCGATGCCGAGATCCAGCCAGAACCGCAGGACCTCGAGCATCGACTCCTGCACGGCCGGGTTCTCGTAGTTGAGGTCCGGCTGGTGCGTGTAGAAGCGGTGCCAGTAGTACTGGCCGCGTACCGGGTCGTACGCCCAGTTGGACGTCTCGGTGTCGATGAAGATGATCCGCGCGTCCGGGTAGCCCTCGTCGGTGTCGGACCAGACGTAGTAGTCGCCGTACGGGCCGTCCGGGTCGGACCTGGACGCCTGGAACCACGGGTGCTGGTCGCTGGTGTGGTTCATGACGAGGTCGGTGACGATCCGGATGCCGCGGCTGTGCGCCTGGTCGATCAGCTCGACGAAGTCGCCGAGCGTGCCGAACTCGGGCAGGATCTTGACGAAGTCGCTGATGTCGTAGCCGCCGTCGCGCAGCGGGGACTCGTAGATCGGCAGCAGCCAGATGCAGTCGATCCCCAGCCAGGACAGGTAGTCCAGCCGCGACGTGAGGCCCTTGATGTCGCCGACGCCGTCGTCGTTGCTGTCGGTGTACCCGCGGACGAGCACCTCGTAGAAGACGGCGCGCTTGTACCAGTACGGGTCGCGGGCGGCGTCGGGCTCGGGGGAGGTCATTGCTCGACGTACCTCCGGACGGAGAAGACGTGGGCGGGTTCTGGCCAGTTGTCGAGACGGACGTAGTTGTCGCGTCCCCAAACGTACTGGGCGCCCGTCATCAGGTCGTCGACGAGGAGCCGCTCGTCCCAGCCGAAACCGAGCGCCGGGAGGTCCAGGTGCACGGTCGCCTCGTGGGCGCCGTGCGGGTCGAGGTTGCAGACGACGAGGACGACGTCGCCGAGCCCGCCCCGTTCCGGGCCGGGGACCCGCTTGGAGTAGCAGATGATGTGCGGGTCGGCCTGCCACACCTCGTGGAAGCGCAGGTTCCTGAGGTAGTGCAGTGCGGGGTGGCGCCGCCTGATCTGGTTGAGCTTCGTGAGGTACGGTGCGATCGACCGGCCGTCGTGCTCGGCGGTCTCCCACTCGCGCGGGCGGAGCTGGTACTTCTCCGAGTCGAGGTACTCCTCGCTGCCCGGCCGTACCGGCACGTTCTCGCACAGCTCGTAACCGCTGTAGACGCCCCAGGAGGGGGACAGCGTCGCGGCGAGCGCTGCACGGATGAGGAACGCGGGCGGACCGCCGTGCTGCAGGTACTCGGTGAGGATGTCGGGCGTGTTGACGAACAGGTTCGGGCGCATGAACGCGGCCGTCTCCGTCGACAGCTCGCGCAGGTACTCCTCGAGCTCGTCCCTGCCGTTGCGCCACGTGAAGTACGTGTACGACTGGTGGAAGCCGACCTTGCCGAGCGTGTGCATCATCGCGGCGCGGGTGAACGCCTCGGCGAGGAAGATGACGTCCGGGTCGGTCTCCCGTACGGCGGCGAGCAGCCGTTCCCAGAACCGCACCGGTTTGGTGTGCGGGTTGTCGACCCGGAAGATGCGGACGCCGTGACTCATCCAGTGCCGGATGACGCGCAGCACCTCGGCGAAGATGCCCTCCGGGTCGGTGTCGAAGTTGAGCGGGTAGACGTCCTGGTACTTCTTCGGCGGATTCTCGGCGTACGCGATCGACCCGTCCGCGCGGATGTTGAACCACTCGGGATGCTCGGTGACCCAGGGGTGGTCGGGGGAGGCGTTCAGCGCGAAGTCCAGCGCAACCTCGAGGCCCAGCTCCTTCGCGCGGGCGACGAACCGGTCGAAGTCGTCGATGGTGCCGAGATCGGGGTGGACCGTGTCGTGCCCGCCCTCGGGGGAGCCGATCGCCCACGGCACGCCGGGGTCGTCCGGGCCGGGCACGAGCGTGTTGTTGGCGCCCTTGCGGTTGGTCGTGCCGATGGGGTGGACGGGCGGCAGGTAGACGACATCGAAGCCCATCTCCGCGACCGCGGGCAGCCGCTGCGACGCCGTCTCGAACGTGCCGGACTTCGGCGGGTCGAGCGTCGCGCCCTCGGACCGCGGGAAGAACTCGTACCACGAGCCGAACAGCGCCCTGGGCCGGTCGACGCGGACGGGATAATACGCGCTCGCCGTGGTGAGATCGCGCAGCGGGTACGCGGCGAGCAGCGCCAGCACGTCCGGAGCGGTGGCCGCTGCGAACCTGTCGTCGGGGGACTGCCGCCGGTCGCGCAGCAGCGGCACGAGGTCCTTCAGCCGGTTGCGGTAGCTGTCGGGCACGCGGCGCGCGGCGCGCTCGAACAGCCGGGCACCCTCCTCCAGCATCAGCTCCGCGTCCATGCCCAGGGGGACCTTGATGCCGGCGTCGTGGCGCCAGGTGGCGAACGGGTCGCCCCACGCCTCGACGCGGAACCGCCATTCGCCCTCACTGGTCACCGTGACATCGGCCGCCCAGTGGTCGGCCCAGCTCACCTCGAGCCGCATGGGGACGAGCGGCGGCCGCCGGCCGTCCGGGTCGCGCAGCCGCACACCCGCGGCGACCGCGTCGTGTCCCTCACGGAAGACCGTCGCCGTGACCGGGAACGTCTCGCCCGCCACGGCCTTCGCGGGCCACCGGCCTCCGTCGACCGTCGGCTGCACGTTCAGGATGGGGAAGCGTCCGAGCGTCATCCCGCCAGACGATAGCGGCCGACGGGTAGTCGGCGCTCGCTCGGCCGTCGTCCTCGAAGCTGTGTTCGATGTCCGGTGGCGTGCTCGGTCACGCGTACGGTTGCCGGGCCGAAGGGCGCGTCGACGTGGGCCCGTGGTCCGCCGCGCCTCCGTGCGGACGTCCGAGCGCGCGGTTACGGAGACGAGCGGGTATGGCCGTACGGTCAGCGACACGTTACTCTCCCGGCACTGGCGGGGGCGTAGCGCGCGAGAGCCGGGAGACGGCAATGGCAGACGCAGCCGAGATCAAGGCCGCCGCGGGCGCCGACGAGGCGACCGCGCGGCGCAACCTCCGAAGGGCCGTCGTCGCGTCGACGGTGGGTACCACGATCGAGTGGTACGACTTCTTCCTCTACGGCTTCGCCTCGGCGACCGTGATCGGTCCGCTGTACTTCCCGTCCAGCCATCCGCTCACGTCCACGCTCGTCGCCTTCGCCACGTACTTCGGCGGCTTCGCCGCGCGGCCGATCGGGGCGGTCATCTTCGGCCACTACGGCGACCGCGTCGGCCGCAAGGCGAGCCTGATCGCGACGCTGCTCACGATGGGCCTGGCGACGGTCCTGGTCGGTGTCGTGCCCACGGCGTCGTCCATCGGCATCTGGGGCGGCATCGTCCTCACGGTGCTCCGGGTGATCCAGGGCATCGGCGTCGGCGGCGAGTGGGGCGGCTCGGTGCTCATGTCCATCGAGTGGGGCCACCGCGGCAGGCGCGGCTTCATCGCGAGCTGGCCGCAGTGGGGCGTCCCGTCCGGTCTCGCCCTGTCGATCGGGGCGCTCGCGGCGATGCGCGCGATCGCGGGCGCGCAGGGCTTCATGGCGTGGGGCTGGCGGGTGCCCTTCCTCATCAGCATCGTGCTCGTCGGGGTCGGCCTCTGGGTACGGCTCGGGATCCTGGAGACCCCGGTGTTCGCGCACCTCAAGGAGCAGCGTCAGGTCGTGCGGGCGCCCGTGCTCGAGGTGCTGCGCCTGCAGTGGCGTGAGGTCGTCCTGACCGCCCTGATCCGCACCGGTCAGCAGGCGCCGTTCTACATCTTCACCACGTTCGTCCTCACCTACGGCACGGGCGTGCTCAAGTTCTCCGACCAGACGATGTTCAACTACGTCCTCATCGCGTCGGTCGTGTCGATGGTCACGATCCCGCTGTGGGGATACGTGTCGGACGTCGTCGGCCGCAAACGCCTGTACCTCGTCGGCGCGGCGCTGATGGTGATCTTCTCGTTCGTGTACTTCTTCCTGCTCGACTCCCAGGTGCCCGGCCTGGTCCTGCTCGCGATCGTGCTGTCGCTCGCCATCCACGACATGCAGTACGGCCCGCTCGGCGCCATCACGGCCGAGGCGTTCACGGGGAGGCTCCGCTACAGCGGCGCCTCGCTCGGCTACCAGCTCGCCTCGATCACCGCGGGCGGGCCGGCGCCGCTCATCGCCACCGCGCTGCTCGCCCGGTTCGGCGGGTCGCTGCCGATCGCCGTCTACATGGCGGCGTGCGCGGTGATCAGCGTGATCGCGGTGGCGCTGCTCGCGAACCGGGAGCGGCAGGACATGTCCGTCGAGTACGCGGACGTGGGCGCGAAGCCCGCCGTCTGAAGGCGAAAGGTCACCGTACGTCGACGATCGGCCCCGGCCCGACCGAGCTCGCGCCACAACGCCCGCGCCGGTGCATGGGGGTGGACGGCCTTTACTAGGCTTCCCGCCCGTGAAAGCTATCCGGCGGATGAACGTCCGTACCTCGTTGCCCGAACGCCTGGGCGCGCTCGGCGCGCTCGTGACCAACCTGCGGTGGTCCTGGCACGCGCCGACCCGTGCGCTCTTCGCGTCCGTCGACCCGCACATCTGGGAGGAAGTCAGGCACGACCCGTCCGCGCTGCTCGCCGAGGTGTCCGCGGAACGCCTCGCCGCCCTGGCCAGGGACGAGGAGTTCCTCGGCCGGCTCGGTGCCGCGTACGACGACCTGAGCCGCTACGTCACCGAGGACCGCTGGTTCCAGTCACTTCCCGACGCGCCCCGCGCGGTCGCGTACTTCTCACCCGAGTTCGGGCTCACCGAGGTGTTGCCGCAGTACTCCGGCGGCCTGGGCATCCTCGCCGGCGACCACCTCAAGGCCGCGAGCGACCTGGGCGTCCCCGTCGTCGGGCTCGGCCTGCTCTACCGGCACGGCTACTTCCGACAGTCGCTCTCGCCCGAGGGCTGGCAGCAGGAGCAGTATCCCGCGGTCGACCCGGCCGGGCTGCCGCTGACGCTCGTCCGCGGTGCCGGCGGGGCGCCGTTGCGGATCTCCGTCGGGCTGCCAGGCGGGCGCGCCGTACGGGCGCAGATCTGGCAGGCGGAGGTCGGCAGGGTGCCGCTGCTGCTGCTCGACTCCGACATCGAGGACAACGCGCCCGCCGAACGCGAGGTCACCGACCGCCTCTACGGCGGCAGCACCGAGCACCGGCTGCTGCAGGAGATGCTGCTCGGCATCGGCGGCGTCCGGGCGATCCGGGCCTGGTGCGAGGTCAGCGGGCATCCCGCGCCGGAGGTGTTCCACACCAACGAGGGACACGCGGGGTTCCTCGGTCTGGAGCGGATCCGTGAGCTGGTCGCCGACGACGGCCTGGAGTTCGACCAGGCGCTCGAGGCGGTACGTGCGGGCACCGTCTTCACCACACACACGCCCGTACCCGCCGGTATCGACAGGTTCCCGAAGGACCTCGTCGCGCGGCACTTCGGCGGCGACAACGGGAGCGACGGCATGCCCGTCGAGCGCATCCTCGCCCTCGGCGCCGAGACCTACGACGGCGGCGACCCGGACGTGTTCAACATGGCCGTCATGGGCCTGCGCCTCGGCCAGCGGGCCAACGGCGTGTCCCTGCTGCACGGCCGGGTCAGCCGCGAGATGTTCGGCGGGCTGTGGCCCGGCTTCGACGTCGACGACGTGCCGATCACGTCGGTCACCAACGGCGTCCACGAACGCACCTGGGCGGCGGACGAGATGCTCGCGCTCACCCACGCCGACACCCACGACGGTGCCAGGGAGTTCGAGGCGGACGCCTGGCGCGAGATACTCGACGGGATCGACGACGCGACCATCTGGGCGACCCGCGCGATCCTGCGCAGGCGACTGGTCGTCGAGGCGCGGCGGCTGCTCAGGCAGTCCGCGACGGGGCGGGGTGCGAGCGAGGCCGAGCTCCCCTGGGTCGACGACGCCCTCGACCCGGAGGTGCTCACGATCGGCTTCGCCCGGCGCGTCCCGTCCTACAAGCGGCTCACCTTGATGCTGCGCGATCGCGACCGGCTGCGCGGCCTGCTGCTGCACCCGGACCGTCCGATCCAGATCGTGATCGCCGGCAAGGCGCACCCGGCGGACGACGGCGGCAAGAAGCTGATTCAGGAGATCGTCAGGTTCGCCGACGAGGCGGACGTCAGGCACCGCATCGTCTTCCTGCCCGACTACGACATGGAGCTGGCCAGGTATCTCGTCGCGGGCTGCGACGTCTGGCTGAACAACCCGTTGCGGCCGCTGGAGGCGTGCGGCACGTCGGGCATGAAGGCGGCGCTGAACGGCGGGCTCAACCTGTCCGTCCGCGACGGCTGGTGGGACGAGTGGTTCGACGGCGAGAACGGCTGGTCCATCCCCAGCGCGGACAAGAACCCCGATCCGGACCGCAGGGACGAGCTCGAGGCAGCCGCGCTGTACGAGCTGGTGGAGGAGCAGGTCGCGCCGCGGTTCTACGACCGCGACGACGAGGGCCTGCCCGGCCGGTGGATCGAGATGGTCCGGCACACGCTGCACGAGCTCGGTCCCCGCGCGTCCGCCAACCGGATGCTCGTCGAGTACGTGACCAGGCTCTACACGCCGGCGTCCGAGGCGTCGCGTGCCGTCGCCGCCGACGGGTACGCGGCCGCGCGGCGGCTCGCCGAGTGGAAGGACCGCGTCCGCAAGGCCTGGCCGTCCGTCCGCATCGAGCACGTCGAGGCCACCGGCTCGTTCGACGGGCCGGAGCTCGGCGGGCGCGTGCCGCTCCGGGCGATCGTCACCCTCGGTGAGCTGGCGCCGGACGACGTCGACGTGCAGGCCGTGTACGGGCGGCTGGGCGAGTCGGACGAGATCGAGTCGCCCGGCTACCTGTCGCTCGCCACGGCGGAGGCGTACGACGGCGGCCGGTTCCGCTACGAGGGGGACGTCCCGCTCGACCGCACCGGCGCGTTCGGCTACACCGTCCGGGTGCTGCCGAGGCACGAGCTGCTCGGCAATCCCGCCGAGATGGGGATCGTCGTCGTCCCTGAGGCACCGGTCGGGATGACCAACGGCACGCTGCGTTAGCGGTCGCCCGTCCCGCGTTCGGAGCCGAGCCGGACGGAGTGCACGTTCCGCGATCGGCGGTTCCAATCGTGCGCGGGATGGGGAAGACTCCGCCGTATACCGCATACGTCGGGGTCTTGCGTTCGCGACAAGGGGGTCGCGATGTCGACAGCAGCAGACTGGTTGCCCTCGTTGTCCCGCGGCCGGCACCGCGACCCGCGCGAGGGCGGGTGCTTCATGGAGGTCGCCTCGTGGCTCGCCGACGAGCCGTGGAGCGACCATCCGTCGTGTACGCATCCGCTGCTCGCCCAGGTGGCGCGCGAGGTCAACGACCACAGCACCGACGCCGGGCGGCGCGCGCTCGCCCCGATGATCCCGGACGTGATCGGTGCCAATCCCGCCGATCCCGGTGTGGCGCCTCGGCTCGTCCTCGTGTGCGCCGCGCACGCGTTGCCGTTCGCGACGGGTGCCCTTCGGCACGAGCTGGAGTGGGCACGGTGTCGGGCGGCTCGGCGGGTGGCTCGCATGGCCGGTCGACGCGACGTGCGGACGGGCCGGCTGACGTCGTGGTGGCGGTTCCGCGCGGAGCGCGACTACCTGCTGGACGCGACCTGCGCGGTCGACCACGCCGTGTGCGCGCTCACCCGCGACCGGGGGAGAGCCGACGAGAGGATGCGAGCACTCCTGGCCGTGTGCATCCGGGTCGTGACCGGCGATCTGCCGCGCGTCTCCGCGGCGGTATTGACCGAGACTCCATACGGTATACAATCTTCGCCATCCAGCAGATGACATACAGGAGGCCTGCGTGTATCACGAACTGACGGTGTGGTCGCGCGGCATCATCATGGACAAGGAGGCCCGGGACATCGCGTCGTGCGTGGCGTCGGCCGCGCGCAGTCTCGGGTACCACGCCGAGAACGTCAGCGACTACATCGACGACCCGGACCGGACCAACTGCCTGGTGCGCCGGTACGCGCGCATCGGCGACGAGCCGATCCTGGACCGCTTCGTCTACGAGAACCCGACGCCGGACTGGATCGTGCTGGTCGAGGAGACCATCGTCAAGGCGGTCAACTTCTTCCGCGGCACACCGGACGGCAGCGGCGTCCTCGTCGTCAACTCCGCGCGCGACCCGGAGTACCTGGTGAAGTTCCTGCCCGAGCGGATGCTGGCGAAGCTGCGCAAGCTGGTCGTCGTGGACGCCGTCGATCTCGCCGAACAGCGCGGGCGCAGCCCGTGGATGTTCGTGCGGGATCTCGGCGAGCTGGCGTACGACCGCATGTCCACCGAGGGTGCGTCGGAACGGTTGCCCGTCGGGATGGGAATCGCCGCACCCCTGATCGGCGCACTCGTCGCGACGACCGACGAGCTGCCGATCGACAAGGTCGCGGAGGTCGTCGCCGACAAGGACGCGATGTTCCGCGGCGCGGAGCGTCACCGAGTCCTCGAGTACCGCGCGTCGGGAGCCGCCCCCGTCGGTTGACCACGCGGCAAGGCGAGCCGTCCGACAACGACGCGGAAGATGGAGGCAGGCAATGTCCGTACGTGGCACGAGGGTCCCCGAGCACCTGCGACTGCCGATTGCCGGGGTCACGCCCCCGCCCACCGAGCAGGACGGGCAGCGGCTGTTCCCGACCGGCAACTTCCGGTTCTTCCGACCCGTGTACAAGGACAAGACGCCACCGTGCAACAACGCCTGCCCCACGGGCGAGCAGATCCAGAAGTACCTCGACTTCGTCAAGCACGAGCGGTTCCTCGACGGCTACCTCACCATCCTCGAGGACAACCCGATGCCTTCGGTGACCGGCCGGGTCTGCTACCACCCGTGCGAGACGGCGTGCAACCGCAAGGACCACGACGAGCCGATCGGCATCCGGAACGTGGAGCGGTACCTCGGCGACTACGGGCTCCAGCTCCCGGAGAACCCGATCAAGGCCGAACTGCCCGAGCTCGGCGACAAGACCGTCGCCATCGTCGGGTCCGGCCCGGGCGGTCTGGGGTGTGCGTACCACCTCCGCCGGCTCGGCTACCGCAGCGTCATCTTCGAGGCCATGTCCAAGCCCGGCGGCATGCTGCGCGGCGGCATCCCGCACTGGCACCTGCCCGAGGAGATCCTCGACGCGGAGATCGCCAAGCTGCTCGACCTCGGCGGCATCGAGATCCGCTGCAACACCCGGATGGGCGAGGACGTCGGCTGGGACGAGCTGCGCAACTACGACGCCGCCTTCCTCGCCGTCGGCCAGGACGTCGGCCGCAGGCTGAGCGTCGATGGCGCCGACCTGCGCGGTGTCGGTGGAGCGCTGGAGTTCCTGCGTGAGGCCGGCATGGGCAGGCCGGTGAAGGCCGGCAAGCGCGTCCTCGTCATCGGCGGCGGCAACACCGCGTCGGACGCCGCGCGTTCCGCGGTCCGCATCGGCGGGGGCACCAGCACCATCGTCTCGCTGGAGTCGGCGGACGAGCTGCTCATCGTGCCCGAGGACCTCGAGCAGGCGCGGGACGAGGGGATCGAGTTCAAGCCGAACACGTCCGTGGTCCGCTTCCTCGGCGAGAACGGCGTGCTCACCGGTGCCGTGCTGTGCGAGGCGCGGCTGGAGAAGGACGAGCACGGGAACGTCGTCCCGCAGCACGTCCCAGGCACCGAGTACGAGGTGTCCTGCGACAGCGTGCTCATCGCCATCGGCCAGACACAGGTGCTCGACTGGCTTCCCGCCGAGCTGATGGAACGCGGACTGGTCAAGGCCGACGAGTACGGTCGCGCCCAGGGTCACGTCTTCGTGGGCGGCGACGTCACCCGCGGACCGGCGATGGTGGTCGACGCGCTGGGCGACGGCAAGCGTGCGGCGCGCAACATCGACGTGGTGCTGCGCGGCGAGGGGCTGGCGCCGCCGCCCGAGGTCGAGGTGATGCCGTACGAGCGGCTCAACACCGCGTACTTCAAGCACGCCCCGCGCATCGAGGCGCCGATGGCGTCGCCGGCGGAAAGGCGTCGCGACCAGAAGGTCGAGGTCACCCTCGCCTACAGCAAGGAGCAGGCCGTCGCCGAGTCCGACCGATGCATGAGCTGCGGCGTCTGCAACGGCTGCGACAACTGTTACATCGTCTGCCCCGACGTGAGCGTCATGCGCGACACCCGGGAGAACGGCCACTACTCGATCCGCACCACGTACTGCAAGGGCTGCCTGGTCTGCGTGCAGGAGTGCCCGACCGGCTGCCTGGAGAAGGTGCCGGAGATGGACTTCGACGAGCCGGAAGCCGTGACGCGGATGGAGACGGCGTTCGCTCCCTACGACGGAGCGCACGCCGAGCAGTCGGCGTTCACGAAGGGGCTCATCGAGGAGGCGATCGCGGCGAGCGACGCCGCGCGCAGGCAATCGGTCAACGGCTCGAACGGCCACGCGCCGGCCGGGTCGAACGGGAGCAGGGGAGCCACGTCATGACCACGGTGACAACCAGCCCCGCGAGCGGGCCGGCCGCGCTCGAACGCGGCGTCAGGACGCCGGACGGCGAGAAGTTCATCGACGGGATCGCCGGCACCAGCGTGCGGATGAACGGCTGCTCGGCGGCCGCGTACGCCGCCCTGTACGCCAACGTCGACGTGATCACCGCGTACCCGATCCGACCGTACACGGCGATCATGATGAACCTCGCCCAGTTCATCGCCGACGGCGTGCTCGACGCCGAGTACGTCACCGCCGACGGCGAGCACGCGCAGCTGTCCGCCGCGTTCGGCGCGGCGTCCTGCGGGGCGCGGGCGTTCACGGGCTCGTCCGGCGTCGGCGTGACGTACGCGTACGAGATGTACTCGATCATCTCGGGTGCGCGGATCCCCGTCCACATGTCGATCGCGGACCGCACGCTCGACCCGCCGGGCGACTTCGGTTCCGAGCACACGGACGCGCTGTGCACGCGCGACATGGGCTGGCTGCTCGGCTGGGCGGCGACGCCGCAGGAGGTCTTCGACAAGAGCCTCATCGCGCTCGCGATCGGCGAGGACCCGCGGGTGCTCCTCCCGCAGATGGTCGTGCAGGACGGCTACTTCGTCTCGCACATCGCGGGGAAGGTGGACCTGCCGTCGGCGGCGGCCGTCGACGCGTACCTGCCGCCGTACCAGCTGCCGTTCGCGCTCGACCCGCGCCGGCCGGTGTCGCACGGGCCGCAGATCCACCCGGAACAGGGACCGCCGCTGCAGCTCGAACGTGCCCGCGCGATGGAGGACGCGATCCCCGTCATCCGCGAGAAGACGGACGAGTTCGGTGCGGCGTTCGGCCGGCACTACTCGCACTTCGTCGAGGAGTTCATGCTCGACGACGCGGAGATCGCCATCGTCATCTCCGGCGGTCACTCCGTCACCTGTCGCGCCGCCATCATGCGGCTGCGCGAACAGGGCATCAAGGTCGGCATGGCACGGCTGATGTGGGTGCGGCCGTTCCCGAGCGAGGACCTGCGGAAGGCGCTGCGCGGCGTCAAGGCGGTGGGCGTCGTCGAGACGAACCTGGGTCTCGGCGGTCCGAGCTACGGCGGGATCCTCGCGCCCGACGTGACCACCGCGCTGTACCACATGGAGGGGACCAGGCCCCTGGTCACCTCGTTCATGGCAGGACTCGGTGGCGAGACCGTGCCTGTCGCAGAGTTCGACTGGATGGCGGGCAAGCTCGCCGCAGCCGTGCGCAACGGCCGCGTCGAGAAGGCAGCCCACTGGGTCGGCTTCGAGGACTAGTACACCCGACACGCGGAAACCCGAGGAGGGCAGACACATGGCCCACGAAGTCGTTCGCCAGCACCTGCCGTTGTTCGACGAGGACGGCAGGTCCGCGGCGGTCGACGGCGACGCCGGCCGCGACCTTCACTACCTGCCGGACTTCCCCGAGGAGGACCCGTACCAGGCGGGCCACCGGACCTGCGCCGGTTGCGGTCCCGCCATCGAGTACCGGTGGGTGCTCAAGGCGGCGGGTCAGGACACCGTCATGGCCGGGCCGACCGGATGCATGTACGTCGCCAACTCCACCTACCTCTGCACGCCGTACACGGTGCCGTGGGCGCACACGCCGATCGCGAGCGGCGGTTCGTTCACGTCCGGCATGGCGGCCGGGTACGAGGCGATGATCAGGAAGGGCCGGCACCCCGGGCCGTACCCCAACATCGTCGTGATGGCCGGCGACGGCAGTGCCGCGGACATCGGGCTCGGCTCGATCTCCGGTGCGCTGTACCGCAACCACGACGCGCTCTACATCTGCTACGACAACGAGTGCTACGCGAACACGGGCATCCAGGTCTCACCGACCACGCCCTACGCCGGGATGACGACGTTCACGCCGTTCGGAAAGGCCGTCCCCGAAGGCAAGACGCTACCGCCGAAGAACCTCGCCAGGATGATGGCAGAAGGCCACCCGAACTGCTATGTGGCGACCACGACGGTCGGCTACTCGGTGGACCTGATGAACAAGACCCGCAAGGGACTCAACCACCAGGGCGCGGCGTTCCTGCACTGCTACACGCCCTGCCAGAAGGGCTGGGTCTACCAGACGTCGATGACGATCGAGCTCGGCCGGAGGGTGGTCGAGGCCGGGCTGTTCCCCGTCTGGGAGTACGACCCGGAGGAGCGGAAATACCACTACTTCCACCCGCCCGTGCAGCGGCCGGTGACCGACTACCTCGCGATGCAGGGCAGGTTCGGGCACATGCTGCCCGAGCATGTCGCGAGCATGCAGATGGCTGCCAACCGCAACTGGGAGGACATCGGCATGGATGTCCCCGACGAGCTACGGGAGCTGGAGGACCCGGAAAGGCACAAGCGGTTGGCCGACGAGCAGTACTCGATGCCGCTGAACCGCGGCGTCGGCGCGTAGTACCGAACCGGAGGTCGCCTGCCCTCACGGCGATCTTCGAGGAGGCGAGGCAGCGATGCCGAGCGAATGGCAGATCCGCTTCGACGGCGGGCGGCAGCAGCGTTACCTGCCCGACCGGGAGTCGGTGCTGCGGTACGTGCTCAGCATCGGATCGCGTACCCCTGAGCCGCGGTTCGAGGTCTTCGCCGAGTCCGAACCGGTGCGGCTGGCCGACGGCTCGTCCGGCGGCCGCCGCTTCGCGCTGTCCGAGGTGCTCGACCTGCGCGAGCCGGGCGTACGCGAGCGGCTGCAGGCCGAGCTGACGGGGGAGAGGTCATGACCGACGGCGTCCCGACGAACGGACCGGCCAGGAAGCTGATCCCGCTGTCGGTCGGCAAGGTGCCACCCCCGGCCGAACGGCGCGAGGTCCTGCGCGAGGCCGTCGTCCAGGTCGTCGCCGACCTGGTGCTCGAGACCGTACCGACGTCCGAACGCTCACTGTATTTCGAGCAGGCCCGCGGTCTGCTCGACGAGGCCGGGTGGGGGCTGGACGAGCTCTTCCAGGCTGCTGACGAGGGTCCCGCAAGAGAAAGGCTATTCCAGGTGCTCGGCCTGTCCTGAGGTACCGACGGAAGGGTACGACGATGACCCTGTATCCGTACGAACTGAAGCTCCCGCTCGCGCCGTACAAGTTCGTGTGGCAGACGGAACCAGCCACCGACGCGGCGAAGCGGGAGACACCCTTGTTCGCCGAGGAACGCTACGAACACGGGGACGGGACCGTTGTCATCGTCCGCGCCTATCACGCGGACGGTTCCTTCCACATCATGTCGGACCGCGGCGAGATCGAGCTCGTCGACAACGCGAACGATCCTTACGCATCCGATCCGATCAGCGTCGTCCGGCTGCCCTAGAGAAATGGCAGACCGGAGAGGAGTCAAGACAAGAGAAAGAGGCCGACGATGGCCACGTCATCACCAACGTATCGAGAGGTAACCGACCGATTCGGGCGTACGTACCGGGTCGGAGAGACACCGGAGCAGCTCACCGGCCACCGGCGCTCGATGTTCATCATCATGCCGTGGGTCGGGATGATGCTCATCAGCACGTTCGAATACGCGTGGGGAACTGCCGAGGACACCGTTGGCAAAGTCTACGGGTGGAACCTCACCCACCTCGCCTTCCTGTTCTCCTTGTGGGTCGTCTTCGAAGCGGGCGCCGCGCCGTTCACCGGATGGTTACGCGAGAAGGGCTACCTACCCGCCAACCGCGCCGTGTTCATAGGCGGTATCGCCACCGCCGTCGCATTCTGGTCGATGACCGTCGCGCAGAACCCCGCCGTCGCGTTCATCGGCTGGACGGTGGTCGGCGGGATCGGCGCGGGGATGGTCTACTCGTCCTCCATCAACATCTCGTCGAAGTGGTACCCGGAGAACAAGGGTCTGCGCACCGGGTTCATCAACGGCGGTTTCGCGTACGGCTCGGTGCCGTTCATCTTCATCCTCGGCGCCTGGTTCCACCCGGGCAACTTCCGGCCGTTCCTGTGGATACTCGGAGCCGTCTTCGGAGCCGGCATCATCATCGTCAGCTTCTTCTACAGGGACCCGCCGAAGAACTGGTGGCCGGGACACGTCGACCCGGTCGAGTACCGGGAGAACGCCGAGCAGCGTAAAGCCGGGAACGCCCACAAGAACCCGCCGGCCGTTCGTCAGTGGACGATCGGCCAGGCGTTCCGGACCCGGCAGATCTACCTGCTGTGGCTGAACATGTTCGTGATCCTGGCGGCCGGACTGTTCGGCATCGCGTGGACGGTACCGGTGGCGCAGCAGGCCGGGTGGGCCGCGTTCGCGGCCGCCTCCGCGGGCGCGATCTTCGCCCTGATCGACGGCATCGGCAGGCCCATCTCGGGCTGGCTGTCCGAGTATCTCGGGCGACAGCAGGCGATGCGGCTGGTCTTCGGCATCATGGCCGTCGGGTTGCTGGGCAACTACTGGGGCGCGGTGTCGCACCTGTTCGCCGTCTACATCATCGCGTCGGGGGTCGTCGGGATGTGCGTGGGCATGCAGTTCCCGCTGTTCGCGACCATCACGGCGGACTACTACGGTGAGACGACCAACGCGCAGAACTACGGCGTCGTGTACAGCGCGAAGGTGCCGGGCGGGCTCGCCGGCGGCGTGCTCGGTTCGGTGGTCATCAGCCACTGGGGCTACAACATGGGATTCCTGCTCTCCGCGGGACTCTCGGTCCTGGCGGTCCTGCTGACCTGGACCCACCACCAGCCGACGCTCGGCCAGTACCAGGAGATCGTGGAGAAGCGCGAGCAGAAGGTGGTCGCCGGAGGTTCGTTCAAGGAGCACCCCGTCGGCGGCAGCTGAGCCGGCCGAGCCACCGATCACCGACAAACAACCGTAGGGTCGCCCCGTCAACCGTGCTCCGGTGGACGGGGCGATCCGCGCTCCGGGTGCGACCGACGAGAACGAGGCGATGATGCCGGCCGAGAGCGAGGGGCGGGGGAAGCTGCTGAGCATCCGGCGGCTGCTGTACGCCGCGCTCCTCGTGGTGCCGGGTACTCTCCTCGCCGACCTTCTGGGCGCGGGCGGGGCTCCGCTGTTCGTGCTGTCGGTGCTCGCGCTCGTTCCGTTGGCCTGGGTCATAGGGGAGGCGACGGAGCAGGTCGGGGAGTACACCGGTCCCTCGATCGCGGCCCTGCTGAACGCGAGCTTCGGCAATGCCCCCGAGCTGATCGTCGGGTTGCTCGCGGTGCATCGAGGCTTGTTCGACGTAGTCCGTGGATCCCTGGCGGGCAGCGTGATCAGCAACCTGCTCCTCGTGCTCGGCTTCTCCGTGCTCGTGGGCGGCAAGGGCAGCATCACGAGGCGGGCCGTCTATCCGCCGCTCGGCATGGTCGCGCTGGCCGGTCTGCTCTTCGGTGTGCCATGGCTCGCCGGCGACGCCACGGCTTACCAGCGGTTGACCGTCCCCGGGATCGTCGTGGCCGGGTTCCTCCTCGCCGTCTACTGCGTGGCGACGGTGCGTTCGACCTTGGCCGAGCGCAGACAGAGCAAGGGGAATGACCATGCGGGTGGCCGTGAATGGTCGCTGCGCCGGGCGCTGATCACGCTCGCGCTGGCCACCGTCGCCACCGTCGCGATGTCGCAGATCCTCACCGCGTCGATCGAGCAGTTCGCCCGCTCCGCCGGCATGTCCGACCTGTTCGTCTCGGCGGTGATCGTCGCCATCGCCGGCAACGCAGCGGAACACGGCGGGGCGATCGTCATCGCGGCGCACGGCAGCATCCGGCTCGCGTCGGAGATCGCTTTCCAGTCCGCGTCACAGGTGGCCGTCGGCGTCATTCCCGCCGTCGTCCTGCTCTCGCTCGCGATCCGGCCGCTACCGTTGTTCTTCCACTGGACGGAGTACCTCGGCTTCGCGATCGCCGTAGCGGTGCCGGCGCTGTTCCTCCTGCGGGGACGTTCCGTCCGCTGGCACGGGCTCGGCCTTTTGATCACCTACGTCGCCGTCGCGACGGTCTTCTTTTCCGTCTAGAGGGCACGACTCTGTCATCCTATCGGCTAGGACCGTCGCGAGGTCTTGACTATTACATCCAGCTGTATACAATACGTTGTCATCCGGCAGGAAAATCGGGGAGGCCGGAAAATCACTAACTACGGTCTGTAGCGCGGTGCCGTTATGAACAAGATCCGTCGGGGGCTCAATCATCGGGGCGTGGCGTTCCTGCCGTCTTTCACGCCATGCGGCACGACCGTGGTGGTATCGGTGCGCGAAGAGCATTTTA
>JAFMQP010000353.1 GCA_017354575.1 Acidothermales bacterium
CGAGCAGGATGTGGTCGATGCCGTCCCAGCCGACGCCGGCGGCCTCGAGCAACGACTCCAGTATCGTCCGGGTACGGTCGAGCAGCGACGCGGTCAGCTCCTCGAACTCGGCACGGGTGATCTGCACCTGGTGGTTCGCGCCGTCCGCGCTGACGAACACCGACGCCCGCGGCACGTTCGTCAGCGTGCGCTTGGCGAGCTCGCACTTCTCGCGCAGGTCGGCCTCGAGCACGCCGCCGTCGAACAGGTCCGGCCCGCCGCGTTCCCCGACGAACGCGTTCACCCGCAGCATCAGCTCGTTGTCGAAGTCGAAGCCGCCGAGGTTGCGGTCGCCGTCCGTCGCGAGCACGTCGAACTCGCCGCCCGCGATGCGCATGAGGGTCACGTCGAACGTGCCGCCGCCGAGGTCGTAGACGAGGCAGGTGCCGTGCTCGGTCTCGTCCAGCCCGTACGCGACCGCCGCCGCCGTCGGCTCGTTGACGAGACGCAACGCGTGCAGTCCGGCGATCTCGGCGGCGTCCAGGGTCGCCTTGCGGCGGGCATCGTCGAAGTACGCGGGTACGGTGACGACCACGTCGTCGACACGGGTGCCGAGGGCGAGCTCGGCGTCGTCGGCGAGCCGGCGCAGGATGAACGCGGAGATCTCCTCGGGCCGGTACTCGGTGCCGCGGGAGTCGACGAACGACCAGTGCGGGTCGCCCATGAACCGCTTGACGAACCGCACGCAGTCGTCCGGCATGGTCGCCGCGGTGCGCGCAGCCGTGGAACCGACCAACACCTGGTCGTCGGAGAACAGCACGACCGACGGCGTGATGTTCTCGCCCTCGCGGTTGCGCAGGACGGCGGGACGGTCGTCGGCGCCGACCACCGCGACCGCCGAGAACGTGGTGCCGAGGTCGATCCCCAGGGCCTGCGCCACTTCCACCTCCCAGCTGACGCGAGTCTAGGCGGTCACCTGGTGCCTGACCGGTTGGCTTCGTCGCGGTTGATGACCCAGCCGGGGGCGAACGCCCACCAGAAGAAGCCGCCCGCGGCGGCCAGGCACACCAGGGTGAACACGCCCCTGACGATCGCCGAGCCGACCGGGATCGCGAGCACGATCAGGCCGAGCAGGGCGACGCCGCCTGCGACGGCGACCGCGCAGCCGGTGGCGTTGCCGACCTTGCGCAGGTGCCGGTTGCGCGCCCACCGGACGACGCCGGTGAGGCGGTCGACGTCCGCGACCACCTCCGCGTCCCGGGTCACCTCGCGGGCGCGGAACAGCAGCCGCTCCATCGCGTCGACCTCGTCGGCCGCGGTGATGTCGAACCCGTCGCCGGATCGCTTGCGCGGCACCGCCTCGGCCACGCGGACGAGGCAGCCGCCGAGCAGCGCGCCGGCCGCCTCCTTGTCGCGGCCGGTCGCGTAGAGGTCCTCGAGCAACGGCAGCGCACGCTCCGGCTTCTCGCCCTGCGCCATCACGCTCGCCAGCGCGTACCGCGCGCCGTGGTCGTCCGGGTCGAGCTTGGTCGCGACCTCGTACGAACGCCGCGCGTCGTCGTACTGCTCCAACTCCTCGTAGATGACGCCCTGGTCGAAGTAGTAGCCGGCGTTGCGCGGCTCGATGTCGGCGGCGCGCCGCGCGTGCGACAGGGCGTCGCGCAGGTTGCCGAGGCCGAGGTTCGCGCGCCCCAGCAGGCTCCACACCTCGGCCGACCGCGGGCTCGCGTTGCGCGCCTCCTTCGCGGCGTACAGCGCGGACGCGTAGTCGCCGCTCGCCAGGAACCGGCGCGCGTTCCCCACCCAGTCCTCACCGGGAGCGGGCGGCGGCTCGGGCGCACGCTGACCGGCCGCGAGGTCGGCGTCGTACGCCGCGCGCCGCTGCGGGTCGAGCAGCACCTTGCGCGCCTCCGCCACCAGGCGCAGCCGGCGTTCCGCCTCCTGCCGCCGGGCGAGATCGGGGTTGGTGGTGCGCTTCTGCCAGGTGCGCACCTCCTGCCTGACCTTCTCGTCGATCCGCTCGGTGGTGGCGTCGCGCGGCAGGTCGAGCGCGGCGTAGTAGTCCTCCACGCGCTCAGGCTACGGGCATCGGCCGCGGGACGTGCCACGACACCGGCGCCGGGGCCACGTCACGCGAGCGGTGCGGCCGCCTCCTCGCCGTCGAGCAGATGCAGCCGGTACGCCGCCGCGGCCGCCTCGCCGCGCCCGTGCACGCCCAGCTTGGCGGCGATCCGCGAGACGTGCACGCTCGCCGTCTTCGGTGACATGAACAGCTCGGCGGCGATCTGCCGGTTGGTGCGACCGGCGGCCACCAGGCGCAGCACCTCGGCCAGCGCACGTCCGGGCGGCAACGGCCGCACCAGCCGCTCCGCCTCGGTCAGGTCCTTCGCGGCGCCGCCACGGCCGGCGCTGCTGCGTAGCTTCGCCCGCTGCGAGTAGAGCAGCGCGGCGCGCTCCGGCTGCCTCGCGACGTCGACCTCGGCGAGCGCGGTGGTGGCCAGCGCGACCCCGCGTTCGACGTCTCCGCTGTTGCGTGCGGTGTCGACCGCCGCCTCGAGCACGTCCAGCCGGTCGACCCCGACCAGCCCGGCCGCGCGGTCCCACAGCTCGAGCACCCGCTCGAGCAGCACCAGGCGGTCGCGGTGGGCCGCGGCCCGCCCGGCCTCGGTGGCCGCCTCCCACGCGGCGACGAGGGCGCGGTCGGCGTCGAACGCCGCGTACCAGTGGTAGGCGACCGCGGCGGCACGGCCACGCCGCGGTTCCGCGTGCCGGGTGAGCTCGGTGGCGTAGCGGGCGTGCAGGCGGCCGCGTTCGCCCGGCAGCAGGTCCCCGTAGACCGCTTCGCGCAGCAGCGCGTGCCGGAACGTGTAGCCGCGCTCGTCCGCGACGAGCACGCTGCCCTCGACGGCGGCCCGCAGCGCGGTGGACAGCCCGGGATCGTCGACGCCGCTCACCTCGGCGAGCAGCTCGTGGTCGACGGCGATGCCCGCGACCGCGGCGACCCGCAGCACCTCCTGCGTCGGCTCCGGCAGCCGCTCCACTCGGGTGAGCAGCAGGTCGCGCAGCGAGGCGGTGAGCCCGGCCTCCTGCGGCAGCGCGACGTCGGACCGCCGGCAGCAGACGAGCTCCTCGACGAACAGCGGGTTGCCGCCGGTGCGTTCGTACGTCGCCTCGACCTGCGCGGGCTCGGGCTCGGTGCCGAGGATGTCGGTGAGCAGCTCGCGTACGTCGTCGCGGGTGAGCCTGTCGAGCTCGACCCGGCGCACGCCCGGGGCGCGTTCCATCTCCGCGAGCAGGCGGCGCAACGGATGGGTGCGGTGCAGCTCGTCGGTGCGGTACGTGACGACGACGAGCACGCGCGCGTCGCGGAGGCTGTGCACGAGGAACAGCAGCAGGTCGCGGGTGGACGCGCCCGCCCAGTGGGCGTCCTCGATCACCAGGACGAGCGGACGCTCTCTCGCCAGGCTCTCGACCAGCAGCAGGACGTGCTCGAACAGCTGGGCCTGCGCGGAACGGGGGTCGCCGGCGTCCACCTCGCCCAGCTCGGGCAGCAGCCGGGCGAGCGCGCCGGCGCCGGCGCCCGCGTGCGCGGCCACGCCGGCCGGGCCGAGATCCCTCAGCAGGCCACGGAACAGGGAGGTGAACGGGGCGTACGGGACGCCGTCACCGGTCAGCTGCAGGCACTCGCCGACGAGCACCCGGGCGTCCGCCGCGACCCGCTCGCCGAACGTGGTGACGAGCCGGGTCTTGCCGATGCCGGCCTCGCCGCCCACGAAGACCGTGGTGGGCGTACCGGCGACCGCGTCGGCCAGTGCCGCGGTGAGCTCGTCCGGCTCCGCCGCACGGCCGACCAGGTCGTCGCTCGACATGCGTACCGGCACGGCATCAAGCTTGCCATCGCCTGCCGCCGAGGACTCCATGGTTTATCCGCGGGAACCGGCGGGATGC
>JAFMQP010000354.1 GCA_017354575.1 Acidothermales bacterium
GCGTCACACTGCTCGAGCCGCACGGCCGCCGGGTACGCCTCACGCCGAGCGCGCTCCTGCTGCTCCGGCACGCTGACGCGATCGAGGCGCGCTGGGAGCAGGCCGAGATCGACCTGCGCGGCTGCGACGAGCAGCCTGCCGGCCTGCTGCGCGTCTGCGGGTTCGCGTCCGCCATCTCGAACCTGCTGACGCCGCTCGCCGTGGCGCTGCAGCAACGCCACCCGGGCCTCACCGTCCAGGTCGAGGAGGCGGAGCGCCGCGACAGCTTCGACCTGCTCTTCGACGGCGACACCGATCTGGCGGTGACGGAGGCCGCGAGCGACAACCCGCCGGTGCGCGACGCGAGGTTCGACCAGCAGCCGCTGCTCGACGACCCGTTCGACCTGCTCGTGCCGACGGACCACCGGTTCGCGGACGGGAAGCGGATCGGGCTCGACGAGGCGTCCGGTGAGCGCTGGATCGTCTCCACCGCCGTCGGGACCTGCCGGGAACAGACCTTCGCCGCGTGCATCGGCGCGGGGTTCACACCTGACGTCGTGCACAACGCGCTGGAGTGGCACGCCATCGCGAACATGGTGGCCGCCGGGCTCGGCGTCTCGCTCGTCCCGCGGCTCGCGCACCTCGCCCCGCACCTGCCGGTACGCAGAGTCCAGCTCACGGGTAACCCGCGGCCGGCCCGCAAGCTGCTCACCTGCACCCGGGCGGGCGCACGCGGCGACGCCACCGTCGTCGCCGCGCTCGACGAGCTGTCCCGCATCGCCGCCGAGGTGTGCCTCGATCCCGTTGCGGCGTAACGCGTCCCGACGCCGATATGTGAGAGTGGTGGCGTGACCGAACGGAAGCCGCCGGACGTCAGTTTCGAGACGTGGGTCGACAAGCAGATCCGCGAAGCGGCCGAACGCGGCGACTTCGACGACCTGCCCGGCGCCGGCAAGCCGATCCCCGACATCGACAAGCCGTACGACGACCTGTGGTGGGTCAAGGAGAAGCTGCGCCGCGAGAACATCTCGCATCTCCCGCCGACGCTGGTGCTGCGCAAGGCGGCCGAGGACGCTCTCGCCGCGGCCGCCGACGCACCGACCGAGGACGACGTGCGCCGCATCGTCGCCGGCATCAACGGGCGCATCGCGGAGGCGATCAGGAAGCCGCTCACCGGGCCGCCGTTGAACCTGGTGCCCTTCGACGTGGAGCGCGTCGTCGGCGACTGGCGGGAGCGTCGAGGCAGCTGACGGTGGCGGCGTTTGCCTGGCGAGCCCGGGGGTAATGCCGCACAGATGCCGCCCGCCAGCCGACACGGGCGCGTGCCCTGGCAGGGCAACTACCCGGCCGCCGTGGCGCTCGCGCTGCTCGCACTGTGCCCGTTCATCGTCCTGTCCACCGCGTCGCTGCTGTTCGAGCGGCAGCTCGTGGCGGATCTCGGCACGAGCCGGTTGGGCATCCAGCTCGCCGACGGGCTCGCCAACGCCGGCTACGCGTTCGGCGCCGTGCTCACCGCCGACCTCATCCAGCGGATCCCCGGCCGGTCGATCTTCCTGGCCTGCGAGGCGGGGTTCGTCGTCGGCTCGGCGCTGGCCGCGCTGGCTCCCGGCATCACGCCGTTCGTCGCCGGACGGACGCTGCAGGGGCTCACCACCGGTATGCTGCTCGTCGCCGCGCTGCCGCCGCTCGTGACGAACCACGGCGCACGGCGGTTGCCGCTCACCGCCGCGTTCATCAACCTCGGCCTGTTCGGCGTCGTCACCCTCGGCCCGCTCGTCGGCGGCGTCGTCGGCGCCCTCTCGGCGTGGCGGCCGCTGTTCGTCGCGATCGCGGTGCTCGGCGTCGCCGGCTTCGTCGTCGGGCTGCGCGCCTTCGACCGTGGCACGGCGCCCTCCCCCGGCATGGGGTTCGACTACTCGGCCATCCCGGTCGCGGCGGCGGCCACCTTCCTGCCGTTCGTCGGGGTGTCCTTGCTCTCCGCCATGTCCTTCACGTCGCCGGCCATCCTCGTGCCGCTCGTGCTCGGGCTGGCGGCGTTGGGCACGTTGCTGGTGCGCCAGTACCGCAAGCCGGAGGCGCTGATGCCACTGAAGCTGCTCGCGCACACGCTCCCGGTGACCGGCGTGTCGGTGGCGATGGTGGCGGGCGCGGGATTCACGACGCTGATCGAGCTCGCCGTGACGTACCTGACGGAGCTCGCCGGCCGGCCGCCGCTCGAGGTGGGCGCGCTCCTGGCGACCCAGCTGGCCGGGGTCGTCGTAGCGGCGTGGCTGTTCAAGACGATGCTGCCGACCAGGTGGCTGCCGGTCCTGGCCTTCACCGGGCTGCTGCTCGTCGCGGCCGGCGGCGGCGCCCTGCTCGGGCTCGGCGGTCGGCACGGGCTCCTCGCGGTCGCGGCCGCCGGGCTGCTGCTCGGGTTCGGCGCGGGCGCGGGCGTGGCGCCCGGGCTGTTCATGGCGGGCCTGAGCGTGCCGTCGAACCGGCTCGGCCCCACGTTCGCGCTCGTCGAGCTGCTGCGCTCGGAGGCCGCGTTCCTCGTCGGGCCGATCCTGCTCGGCATCGCCACGGCCGTTGGGGTCCACGTCGCCGTGCTCGTCGTCGTGGTGGCCGCGGTCGTGGGCACGGGCGGGTTCGGCCTGCTGCTGCTGCTCGGCGGCGCCCGGCCGCACTCCCCCGACCTCGAGGGCTGGCTGTCCGGCGACGCGACCGCGTACCACTCGCCGCCGCTCGCCGCGACGCTGCGGCGCAAACCGGTTGCGGGCAGGTGACGGGCGCCGGGGCACGGGACGCGTGTCCTGGACCTCGACCGGCCATACCGTTCGAGCGATTCGTCGTGGACTACGCCGCTCGATTCGCCCGAACCTGAGCCGGCCCGGACGGAATGGCCGGTCGTGAGTCGCTCCCGGCAACGAATCGGAGGATCCTCCGAATACTGCTAGGCTGCCGCGATGACAACAGCGAACCGGACACCCGAACCTCCCGGCGGTACCGCGACCCTCGGCGGCCACCAGGTGGCCCGCATCGGCTTCGGCGCCATGCAGCTCCCCGGGCCAGGGGTGCTCGGCCCGCCCCGTGACCGGGAGACCGCCCTCGCCGTGCTCCGCAGCGCCGTCGCGTTCGGCGTCAACCACATCGACACCGCACAGTTCTACGGCCCGGACGTCGCGAACGAGCTCATCCACGCCGCGCTCCACCCGTATCCCGAGGACCTCGTGCTGGTCACCAAGGTCGGCGCGGAGCGTGACGCCGAGGGCAACTGGACGCCCGCCCAACGACCCGAGCAGCTGCGTGCGGGAGTCGAGGCGAACCTGCGCAGCCTCGGTGTCGAGCAGGTGCACGTCGTCAACCTGCGGCTGCTCGACGAGGGCGAACCGGTCGATCTCGACGACCAGCTCGCCGAGATGGTGGCGCTGCGCGACGAGGGCAAGATCGGTGCGATCGGCGTCAGCACGGTGACGCTCGAGCAACTGCGCCAGGCCCTGCCCGTGGGCATCGCCTGCGTGCAGAACGCGTACAGCCTGCTGGACCGCTCCGGCGAGCCGCTGCTCGAGCTGTGCCGCGAGCACGACGTCGCGTGGGTGCCGTACTTCCCGCTCGGCTCGGCCTTCCCCCACCTGCCGAAGGTCACCGAGCAGCCCGCCGTCGTCGAGGCCGCGTCCCGGCTCGGCGCGACGCCCGCGCAGGTCGGCCTGGCCTGGCTGCTCGCGCACGACGCGCACACGCTGCTGATCCCCGGCACGTCCGACCCGGACCACCTGGCCGACAACATCGCCACCGCCGACGTCCACCTCGACGCCGACACGATGAAGATCCTGGACGGCCTCGCCGAGTCCACCGGCTGACCGCACCGTGACTCCCCCGGTCGCGGGCGAGCCGTACGACGTGGTCGTCGTCGGCGGCGGCCAGGCGGGCCTGGCCGCCGGTTACCACCTCGCCCGCGC
>JAFMQP010000091.1 GCA_017354575.1 Acidothermales bacterium
ACGTCGCTGACGTTCACCCCGCTCGGCGGTGAGTACGGGCAGCGGACGCGCTGGTACGACGTGCGCTCGACGGTGCGGATGGACGGCAGGCAGCACCTGCTCGACCTGTTCACCGCGGCACGCCGGCACGACTGCTACGTGATCCTGTCGAGCTGGGAGTACCAGCAGAGCCCCTGTTTCCTCGACAGCCCGGCCTGGGCGGACGCGCTGTTCGCGGTGCCGGCGAAGGACCGCGCGGACGTGCTGGCCGACGCGCTCGCCGACCTCGTTGCGTTCCTCGGCGAGCACGACCTCGCGGACCGGATCGCGTTCGTCGAGCTGCACAACGAGGTACAGGGCACCCGGCTGGCCGACGTCGCGGAGGACGGCGAACGGCCGATCGCTGCGCTGCGCCCGTTGCTCGAGAACGCCGTGGAACGGTTCAGGGAGCGGCATCCGCGTCAGCTGGTCACGGCCAACTACGCCGGCGTCCCGGTCGCCGAGATGCGGCACCTGCCGACCAACGTCGACGTCGCCGTGTTCCACCCGTACGTCTACGGCGTCCTGGGCGAGCTGGTCGAGACGTTCGCGCTGCGCGACGACGAGCGGCCGTTCGCGCAGGAGCGGGCGTACGCCGAGCTGCTGCGTCCGGGTGCGCCGCCGGTGGACGAGTGGCGGCTGCCGGAGACCGAACGCTGGCGCGCGCGAGCGACCATTATGCGGCAGCGTGAGCTCTACGCGCACGACTGGTGCGATCCCGCGAAGTGGGACCGTTGGCTCTACGACAGGTACGGCGAGCATCGGGTGGCGATGGACGAGAAGCTGCGGCTGTGGATCGACGTCGCCGCGGACTGGGCCGCCGCCAACGGCGTACCGCTGGTGTTCGGCGAGGGCTGGGTCGGCTACACGCCGCTGCACGGAACGTTCGAGGAGGGCCCCGTCGGCGCCGCGTTCTGCGAGCGCGCCGTACAACTGTCTCAGGACGTGGGCGCGTGGGGCACCGTCGTCTGCTCGAACGCCGCGCCGCAGCACCCGATGTGGGGTGACGTGCCGCTGCAGCGCCGGCTGAACGAGGCGTTCCTGGCGAGCTGAGCGGGGGTCTAGAGCGGCGTGCCCCAGGCGCCGTGGTGGACCAGATCGCGCCACGGCCGGCGTGCCTTCGACGGCTTCGACGGGCCCGCACCGGGCTCCGGGTACCCGAGCGCGACGGCGCCGACGGGCGTGTAGCCGTCCGGTACGTCGAAGGCGGCGCGGAACCCCTCGAGAGCGGGCGCCGGGATGCCGAAGAACAGCGCGCCCAGGCCCTCGTCGACGGCGGTGAGCAGCATGAGCAACGCGGCCATGCCGGTGTCGATGTGCCAGAACGGCACCGGCCAGCGGGCGGGATCGCGGTCGGTCCAGCCCTTGTCCGGTTCGGCGTACCTGTCGAGGTAGACGTGCTCGCTCGACATGGGCACGACGAGCACCGGCGCGTCGCGCACGCTCTCGACGACCGGCATGGTGTCGGCCAGCGCGGCCCAGAACCGGCCGCGCTGTTCGTCGGTGTCGAGCAGCAGGAAAGCGTATCCCTGGGAGTCGCCGGCGGACGGCGTACGTGCCGCGTTGCGGAGGACCCGCGTGACGGTCTCGGCGGGTACGGATCGGTGACTGTACCTTCGTACCATCCGCCGCCTCGTGACGACGTCGTCGAACTCCATCCTTGTACTCCTCTCCGCCGCTCCGACAGTATTGTGCGCATGAAGCTGCGTAGAGCGCCTGTCGTCGTGGCGGCGTCGGCGACGGCCGGCCGCGAAGGCGGTGCCGGGTCGAAGAACGCGGGCACCTCGTTCGGCGTCGGCATCCACCTTTGGGACGTCCGGGTCACGTCGTAACCCATGCGTGGCAGCGCGGACGCACCACTGGTGGTCGTCGCGGCGGCGATCCTCGACGGCGACGGACGGGTGCTCGCGGCCCAGCGGCGTCGTCCCGCGCACCTTGCCGGTCTCTGGGAGCTGCCCGGCGGCAAGGTCGAGCCGGGGGAGCGGGACGAGGACGCGCTCGTCCGCGAGTGCCGGGAGGAGCTCGGCGTCGTCGTGTCGCTGGACGCGCGCATCGGCGGTACCTGGCCGGGGCTCGACGGTTTCGTGCTGCGCGTGTGGACGGCGCGCGTCGTGTCCGGCTACGCGCCTCGCCCGCTCGACCACGCCGCGCTGCGCTGGGTGCAGCCCGACGAGCTGCTCGACGTGGACTGGCTGCCCGGGGACGAGGCGCTCGCCGCGCACCTCGAGGCGGTGCTGGCCGGCGACGCGGACGAGCGGCCGCTCGCGGGCGGCAACGTCGGCGGCGCCGTGCGCGTCGGGCATACCGTCCGCCGGCCCCGCGGGTTCTGGTCGGAGGCCGTGCACGCGCTCATGCGGCACGCGCGCGCGGGGCGTGCCCGGCGTGCCGCGCGTGTTCGGCGTGGACGACCGCGGGCGTGAGGTGACCGAGTTCATCGCGGGCGATGTGACGCCGAGCGGGCCCTGGGCGTCCTGGGCGCTCACCGACGTGTTCCTCGGCGACGTCGGCGCGTGGCTGCGGCGCTACCACGAGGCGGTCGCGGACTTCCGTGCGGACGGCCTCGGGTTCCGGCTGACCGAACCGCGACCGCTCGCGCCGGGTGAACTGGTGTGCCACAACGACATCGGCCCGCACAACCTGGTCGGCTCGGCGGGCCGGCTGGTCGGCGTCCTCGACTGGGACGCCGCCGGCCCGTGCCGTCCGGTGCTCGATGTCGCCTACGCAGCCTGGGGTTTCGCGATCCAGGAGCAGCACGAGCCGATCGACGTCCGCGCCCATCGGGTCCGCACGCTCTGCGCGGCGTACGGCATCGACGCGCTCGAGGTTCTCGACGCGGTGGAGGAGCGGGTGCACCTGCTCGCCGACACCGTCCACGCCGGTGCCGCCGCCGGCGACGAGGGCCTGCGGCACCTGGTCGCCATCGGCGAGATGGACAGGCACCTGGCCCGCCTGGGCCGCTTCCGGCAGGAGCACGCGGAGTTCACCCGCCTCCTGTCGTCCCACCTTCGGTGATCGCGGAAGGTGGGACGCGCGCAGCCGGTCAGGCCGAGTGGCGGGTGGCGATCCCGTCGATCGCCTGCGCGAGCTCGACGTCGGCGGGGGTCACGCCGCCCGCCGAGTGCGTGGAGAGCGTGAACTGCAGGTTCCGCCACCGGATGTCGATGTCCGGGTGGTGGTTGCGCTGCTCCGCCACCTCGGCGACGTCGTCGACGATGCGGATCGCCGTGGGGAAGTCCGGCGCCTGTACGGTGCGGGCGATCGCATGCGTGTCACCGGTCCACGCGGGCAGCTCCGCCAGGGCCGTCCGCAGCGCGTCGTCGTCGAGGACATCAGCCATGTCGTAACCCTGCCCCATCCGACGGGGGGCGCGTCAACCCCGCGAGCGCTTGCTGTCCGGGCTCTTGAACTTGCGCCAGAGGAAGCCCAGCGGGTCGTACTTGGTGTCGACGACGCGCTCCTTCATCGGGATGAGTGCGTTGTCGGTGATGTGGATGTTCTCCGGGCACACCTCGGTGCAGCACTTGGTGATGTTGCAGAACCCGAGGCCGAAGTCCTCCTGGGCCAGCTTGCGCCGGTCGGCCGTGTCGTACGGGTGCATCTCCAGCTCGGCGATCCGCATCAGGAAACGCGGGCCGGCGAACTTCGGCTTGTTCTCCTCGTGGTCGCGGATCACGTGGCAGACGTTCTGGCACAGGTAGCACTCGATGCACTTGCGGAACTCCTGGCTCCGCTCGACGTCGACCTGCTGCATCCGGAACTCGCCCGGCTTGACGTCCGCGGGCGGCGTGAACGCCTGGATCTGCGCCGCCTTCTCGTAGTTGTACGAGACGTCGGTCACCAGGTCCTTGATGATCGGGAAGGTACGGATCGGGTTGACGGTCACCGTCTCCTGCTCGGTGAACGTGCTCATCCGGGTCATGCACATCAGGCGCGGCCGGCCGTTGACCTCGGCGCTGCACGAGCCGCACTTGCCCGCCTTGCAGTTCCACCGGACGGCGAGGTCGCCGGCCTGCGTCGCCTGGATGCGGTGGATGATGTCGAGGACCACCTCGCCCTCGTTCACCGCCACCGTGTAGTCCTGGAACGCACCTCCGTCGGCGTTTCCTCGCCAGACCTTGAACGTGGCCTCGTAACTCATTCGGCGGGCTCCTCGAACAGCTTCTTCAGCTCGTCGGGCATCTCCGGCAGCGGCTGTGCCGCGATCGCGACGCCGTCGCCCTCGGCGCGACAGACGATGTTCTTCGTCCCCCAGACCGGGTCGGCCTGCGGGAAGTCCTCGCGGGTGTGCCCGCCGCGGCTCTCCGTCCGCTCCAGTGCGGCGCGTGCCAGGCACTCCGACACGAGCAGCATGTTGTACAGGTCGAGTGCCAGGTGCCAGCCGGGGTTGTACTGCCTGTTGCCCTCGACGGAGGTGTGCGGCACGCGCTGCTTGTACTCCTGGAGCACGTCGATCGCCTGCCGCAGCTCCTCTTCCTTCCGGATGATGCCGCAGAGGCTCTGCATCGTCTTCTGCAGGTCCTGGTGCACCGTGTACGGGTTCTCGCCGCTGTCGCTCTCGAACGGTGCCAGCGCGTGCCGCCCCGCGCCGTCGAGGTCGGCGTCTGCGATCGCCGGACGGGCGTCGAGACCGGTGGCGTACTGCGCCGCGTACTCGCCGGCGCGCTTGCCGAACACCAGCAGGTCGGAGAGGGAGTTGCCGCCGAGCCGGTTGGAGCCGTGCATGCCGCCCGCCACCTCGCCCGCGGCGTACAGCCCGGGCACGATCGACTGCGCGGTGTCGGGGTCGACCTCGACGCCGCCCATCACGTAGTGACAGGTGGGCGCGACCTCCATCGGCTCCTTGGTGATGTCGACGTCGGCCAGTTCCTTGAACTGGTGGTACATGGACGGGAGCCGACGCTGGATGTCCTCGGCGGAACGCCGCGTCGCGACGTCGAGGAACACGCCGCCGTGCGGCGAGCTGCGGCCGGCCTTGACCTCCGAGTTGATCGCCCGTGCGACCTCGTCGCGGGGGAGCAGCTCGGGCGGGCGCCGGTTGTTGACGTGGTCGCCGTACCAGCGGTCCGCCTCGTCCTCGCTGTCGGCGGTCTCCTGCTTGAAGTACTCGGAGATGTAGTCGAACATGAACCGCTTGTTCTCCGAGTTGCGCAGCACGCCGCCCTCACCGCGCACCGACTCGGTGATGAGGATGCCGCGTACCGACGGCGGCCACACCATGCCCGTCGGGTGGAACTGGACGAACTCCATGTTGATGAGCGTCGCCCCTGCCCGCAGCGCGAGCGCGTGGCCGTCGCCGGTGTACTCCCAGGAGTTCGAGGTGATCTGGAACGTCTTGCCGATGCCGCCGGTGGCGAGGACGACGGCGGGCGCCTCGAAGCAGACGAACCGGCCCGACTCGCGCCAGTAGCCGAACGCGCCCGCGATGCGGTCGCCGTCCTTCAGCAGCTGGGTGACCGTGCACTCCATGAACACGTCGATGCCGAGCGACACGGCCCGCTGCTGGAGGGTGCGGATCATCTCCAGGCCGGTGCGGTCGCCGACGTGGGCCAGCCGCGCGTAGCGGTGCCCGCCGAAGTCGCGCTGGGAGATCTTGCCTTCCTTGGTGCGGTCGAACAGCGCGCCCCACGCCTCGAGCTCGTACACCCGGTCCGGCGCCTCCTGCGCGTGCAGCTGCGCCATCCGCCAGTGGTTCAGCATCTTGCCGCCGCGCATGGTGTCGCGGAAGTGGACCTGCCAGTTGTCCTGCTCCCACACGTTGCCCATCGCCGCCGCGATGCCGCCCTCGGCCATGACCGTGTGCGCCTTGCCGAGCAACGACTTGCAGACGATCGCGGTCCGTGCGCCCTGCTCGTGCGCCTCGATGGCCGCGCGCAGCCCCGAACCGCCCGCGCCGATGACGACGACGTCGTACGCGTGGCGTTCGATCTCACTCATGTTCCTTGCTCCTGCTTAGAAGAACTGGATGTAGGGGATGGTGCCCGTCGCCGTCAGTCGGACGAACAGGTCCGAGAGGGCTACCCAGACGAGCGAGAACCAGGCGATCTGGCCGTGCCTCGCGTTGAGCTTGGACACCTGGGTCCAGAACCAGTAGCGCACGGGGTGTTTCGAGAAGTGGTTCAGCCGGCCGCCGACGGCGTGCCGGCACGCATGGCAGGACACGGAGTACAGCCACAGCAGGGCGGCGTTGACCAGCAGGACGAGGGTGCCGAGGCCGACGTGGCCCCAGTTGCCGTGGCGGTCGCGGAACGCGATGACGGCGTCGTAGGTGAGCACGATGTTGAGCAGCAGGCCCAGGTAGAAGAAGTACCGGTGGATGTTCTGCAGGATCAGCGGGAACCGGCGCTCGCCCGAGTACTTCGTGTGCGGCTCGGTGACCGCGCAACCGGGGGGCGACTGCCAGAACGAGCGGTAGTAGGCCTTGCGGTAGTAGTAGCAGGTGAGCCGGAACCCGAGCGGGACGATCAGGATCACCACGGCCGGCGTGATGAACGCCGGGAGGACGACGCCCGCCCACCGCACGGACTCCGGGCAGGTGCTGCCGAGGCACGGCGAGTAGAACGGCGACAGGTACGGCTCGTAGAAGTAGTCCTTGTTGACGAACGCCGCCCACGTCGAGTAGACGACGAAGCCCAGCAGGACGACGAAGGTCACCAGGGGCTGCACCCACCAGGTGTCCCTGCGGAGCGTACGCTGGGTGATCTGTACCCGCGGACGCGGACGCACCTCACGTCCCGTCGTGCTCTGGCTCGTCATCGGCCCGATCCTCCGGTCTTCCAAGCCGCTCTGGGCAGGGCGAACACTAGTACGCCACCTTCCTCCCACTTTCGCTGAGGTGGCGAGTATCAGGGGGTGTGACATCCGGCACGCGGGTCCCGCCGCGGCACGAGGACCCGTTGTGGCGCAAGGAGTTCGAGGACACGCGGATCCGGCGGGCCGACGTACGGCGAGCGCCCTGGATGACGGATGGTGACTCCCGGGCGACGCTTCGTTCGGGCCCGGTAACCTACCGCAGGTCAGGCGACGCCGGTGTCTTGGCTGGTCAGAGCCCTGGCCGCCGGCCCCGATCCGAGAACGGGCCGGTGACCGGGACTTCCGCCCGCGCGACCGATGCCGGAAAGTGTCGCCAGGCTTGTCGGTTGGCGCAGCGCGGGAGGTGTGATGCGGAGGGCGGTCGCCGGGGTCGCGGTGCTCGTGCTCGCGCTCGCCGGATGCGGTTCGGGTGGGGGAACGCGGCTAGGCGGCGACGGCGGCCTCACCACCATCACCGCGCAGCTGACCGAACCGGGCGACCTGCGTCCGGGCAACACCGACGACTTCTGGGGCAGGTCCGTCGAGAGCCTGCTGTACGCCGGGCTGACCACGTACGACCCGCGCACCGGACGCGCCGTCAACCTGGTGGCCAAGACGATCGAGACCAAGGACGAGAAGCACTGGACCATCACGCTGAAGCCCGGCTGGACGTTCCACGACGGCGAACCGGTCACCGCGCAGTCGTTCGTCGGCGCGTGGACGGCGGCGGTGCGGCTCTCCTCGGCGAACGCGTCGTTCTTCACCGACCTGCTGAAGATCTCCGGAGCCGACGAGGTCGGCCCGGGCAAGAGCCGCACCGACATCCCGGGGTTGCGCGCGGTCGGTGACAAGACGATCGAGCTCACCCTCGACGAGCCGAACTCGAACGTCCCGCTCATCCTGGGGAACACCGCGTTCTTCCCCGTGCCCGAGTCGGTCATCAAGAGCGACGGTTGGAAGAAGTACAACGAACGGCCGATCGGCGACGGCCCCTACCGCATGGCCGAGCCGTGGAGGCACAACCGGTACATCAAGCTCGCCAGGTACGGCGCCTACCCCGGCCCGGACAAGGGCAGGCCCGATTCCATCACGTTCAGGATCTACTCCGACCCCCAGAAGGCGTACAACGACGCGCTGGACGGGGCACTCGACGTCGCGCAGGTGCCGCCGTCACGGCTGGGCAGCGCGTCGGGCGAGTTCGGCAAGCGGTACGTGCGGGCGCCGTCGTCGAGCTTCGTGTTCCTCGGCTTCCCGTTGTGGAAGAAGGAGTATCAGGACATCCGGGTACGCGAGGCGTTCTCGATGGCGATCGACCGTGAGCAGATCGCCGAGATCCTCTACCACGGCGCGGTCATCCCCGCGAAGGGACTGGTGACGCCGCTCATCCACCTCGGTCACCGCGACGACGCGTGCGGAGAGGCGTGCGGGTTCCACCCGGTCAAGGCGAAGCGGCTGCTCGACGAGAGCGGTTTCCCGCTGAAGAGCGTCGAGCTCTGGTACGACAGCGGTGCGGGCAACGACGACTGGGTCGAGGCCGTCGCCAACCAGCTGCGGCGCACCCTCGGCATCGACGTCCAGCTGAAGGCGGAGTCGTGGGCGGCGTACAAGGACGCGACGACCAGCCGGAAGGTGACCGGGCCGTACCGGCTCGGCTGGCTCATGGACTACCCGAGCCCCGAGGACTACCTGGCGCCGCTGTACGGCACGAACGGGGCTTCGAACGGACCCGGCTACAGCAACCACGACGTCGACGGGGACCTGGCACGGGCGGCAGCCGCGACCACGCCTGACGCGGCCGTGCCGTACTACCACGAGGCGGAGGACCAGGTCCTCGACGACCTGCCGGTCGCGCCGCTGTGGTTCGGCACGAACCAGTACGTGCACAGCGAACGGACCGGCAACCTCACCTTCGACCCCCTGTCCTACCTGAGGTACGGGCAGATCGAGGTGAAGAGCTAGCCGGACGTGGTGAGCGGACTGCGCAGGAGCGACGACGCCGGGCGCGCCGCGCGGCTGATGGTGGACGCCGAAGGAGGCTACCCGCCGCGGTGCTGCCTCACCCGGAGCGAGCCGGGCGACAAGCTCGCTCTCGTCTCGTACGCGCAGGTGCACCGCTGGGCGGAGCGCGAGGGCGTCGACCCTGGACCGTACGACGAGGTGGGCCCGGCGTTCGTGCACGCGCAGGACCGCGGCGGCGCCGAGGCCCGCACGAGCGTGCCGGCCGAGCTCGTCGGACAGCGCGTCTGCCGCGCGTACGGGTACGACGGAGCCATCCTGCGCGGGCTGCTCGTCGACCCGGAGCACCCCGGTGCCGAGCCGACCCCGAGACCGCGTTCGTCCACGTGCGCGCGCTCGGCACGGCTGCTTCACCCATGCGGCGCACCGGGCCGCCTGACCGGTCAGGCGCCGAGGGCGTCGCGTAGGAACGCGACCTGCAGGTGCAGCAGGTTCTCCGCCACGACCTCCTGCGGCGTCATGTGCGTGACGCCGGACAGCGGCAGCACGGTGTGCGGCTTCCCGGCCGCGAGCAGCGCGGACGACAGCCGCAGCGAGTGCGCCACGACGACGTTGTCGTCCACCAGACCGTGGATGATCATCAGCGGCCGCCGCAGGTTCGGCGCGTCGTCGACGATCGACGACACCCGGTACGGCTGCGCGCCGGTGTCGGGGCCGAGGTAGCGCTCCTGGTAGTGCGTGTCGTACAGACTGAGGTCGGTCACCGGCGCTCCCGCGACGGCGGCGTGGAAGACGTCCGGCCGCCGCAGCACGGCCATCGCGGCGAGGTAGCCGCCGAACGACCAGCCGCGGATGCCCACGCGGTCGAGGTCGAGGTCCGGGTACTCATCGGCCGCGCCGCGCAACGCGTCGACCTGGTCCTCGAGCACGGGCGTCGCGAGGTCGCCGTGCACCGCGCGCTCCCACGCCGCACCGCGCCCCGGCGTCCCCCTGCCGTCCGCGACGACGACGGCGAAGCCCTGGTCGGCGAACCACTGCGGCTCGTAGAACATGCGCAGGCTGGTGAGCACCCGTTGCCCGTGCGGCCCGCCGTACGGGTCGAGCAGCACCGGCAGCTTCCGCGACCCGGGGACGTGGCCGGCGGGGAAGAGGACCGCCGTGCGCAGTTCGCGCTCGCCCACCTTCGACAGGCGCACCGACGGCGTCAGCGACGGCGTCTGCGCGAACGAGCGCACCGGCCAGGACGCGTCGCCGCGCCGCACCGTCGTCGCGCTGCCGTGCCGGCCGAGCGTCGCGGCCGTGTGGACGAGGGTGCCGCCCGCGCGGGTCGCGGTGTGCACTCCGGGCTCGTGCGTGAGCTGGGTGACGCCGCCGTCTGGCGCCCACGCGAAGACCTGCACCTCGGTGGGCTCCGTGGACCCGGCGAACAGCACGCCCTCGGCGTCCGCGGCGAGGACGTCGCGCAGCTGCAGCCCGTCCGGCGTGACCGGCTCGCCGTCCACGAGCAGCCGCCGCCAGCCGTCCACGTCCGCGGCCCAGACGAGCCGGTCGCCGCTCCACGCCGGCACGCCGTCGACCAGCTCGACCCAGGCCGGGTCGGTGTCCTCGTGCACCAGCGTGGTCGCACCGGTGTCCGGGTCGACGCGCAGGATGCGCACGGTGCGCTGGTCGCGGGACTGTACGACGATGTGCGGGCCCTGCGCGGGCCAGCCGGCCTTCGCCAGGTACTCGAACGCCTCGCGGTCCCAGGACAGCTCGACCTTCGAACCGTCGAGCCCGATCACGAACAGCCGCACGTCGGCGTTGGCGGTGCCGGCGGCGGGGTAGGGGTGCACGGCCGGCTCGCGGTCCGGATGCGCCGGGTCGGCGATGTACCAGCGCTGCACCGGCGAGTTGTCCACGCGCGCGACGAGCAGCCGCTCGCCGTCGGGCGCCCACCAGTAGCCGCGAGTGCGCGACATCTCCTCGGCCGCGACGAACTCGGCGAGCCCGTAGGTCACGTCCTCGCCGTCCGGCTCGGCGTACGGCCGGTCCCCGCCATCCAGGTCAGCCGCTCGCAGGGCACCCCGGTGCACGTACGCCACCCGCCGTCCGGCCGGGTCGACGCGTGGGTCGATCACCGGCGTCAGCGTCGGCACCTCGCGCGGCTCACCGCCGGCGGTGACGACGTAGGCCCGGCCGGACAGCGTGAACGAGACCGTGCGTGCGGCGTCGTCGGCGGTGAACCCCACCACGCCGCCTGCCGCCTCGCGGGTACGTTCGCGGCGGGCCCGTTCCTCCGGCGGCAGGTCCTCGTCGGCCCCGTCGAGCAGCGCGACGGGATCGACGAGCAGCGTCTCGTCGCCCG
>JAFMQP010000092.1 GCA_017354575.1 Acidothermales bacterium
CGCGACCCCCTCGAACCCCGGGGCGGGCGCCGGCTCAGGTAAGCGCAGCAGCTAGCCCAGCCGCTTGAGGATCGCGTCGTTGAACGCGGGCAGGTCGGCGGGCGTGCGGGACGTGATCAGGGGACCGTCCTCGACGACCTCCTCGTCGACCCAGTCGGCGCCCGCGTTGACGAGGTCGGTGCGGATGTTGCGGACGGACGTCACCTGCCGGCCGCGCACGACGTCGGCCTCGGCCAGCACCCAGCCGGCGTGGCAGATCGCCGCCACCGGCTTGCCCGCCGCCGCCATGTCGCGCACGAAGCCGACGAGGTCCGCGTCGGTACGCAGCTTGTCCGGCGCGTAGCCGCCGGGGACGACCACCGCGTCGAAGTCGGCGGCGTTCGCCGCGTCCGGCCCCGCCTCGATCGTGTACGACTCGGTGCCCTTCTTGCCGTCGACGCGCGCGCCCTTCTCCCTGCCGATCACGAGCACGTCGTGCCCGGCGTCCTTGAGGGCGTCGTACGGCTTGCGGAACTCCGAGTCCTCGAAGTCGATGTCCAGGAGTATCGCTGTCTTCGCCATGTCACCACCCTGTCACGGCGCTACGGCGAAAGCCACGCCCGCATCCGCTCCTCGCACTCCAGGATCGACGCCACCGGCGCGTGCTCGTCGTCGGTGTGCGCGAGGTTCGGGTCTCCGGGGCCGTAGTTGACGGCGGGCACGCCGAGAAGCGAGAAGCGGGCGACGTCGGTCCAGCCGAACTTCGGTCGCGGCTCCAGGCCGATCGCGTCGACGAACGCGCGCGCCGCGGGGTGTGTCAGCCCGGGCAGTGCGCCCGGCGCGGTGTCGACCACGCGCACCGGGTAGCCCTCGAACAGCTCGCGCAGGTGCGCCTCCGCCTCGGCCTCGGACCGGCTCGGCGCGAACCGGTGGTTGATCTCGACCACGCACTCGTCCGGGACGACGTTCCCCGCGACGCCGCCGGTGATGCGCACGGCGTTGAGCCCCTCGCGGTAGACCAGCCCGTCGACCTCGACCTCGCGCGGCCGGTACGCGACGAGCCGCGCGAGCACGTCGTGCGCGGCGTGCACGGCGTTGCTGCCCATCCACCACCGCGCACTGTGCGCGGCCTTGCCCGGCACGGTCACCTCGACCCGCATGTTGCCCTGGCAGCCGCCCTCGACCGTCGCGTCCGTCGGCTCGAGCAGGACGGCGAAGTCACCGGCGAGCCAGTCCGGGCGGGTGCGCGCGATACGGGTCAGCCCGTTGCGCTCGTTGGCGACCTCCTCGCAGTCGTAGAACACGTACGTCACGTCCCTGTCGGGCTCCGCGACGTGTGCGGCGAGCCGCAGCTGCACCGCGACGCCGCCCTTCATGTCGCAGCTGCCGCGCCCGTAGAGCAGCCCCTCCTCGACGCGGGAGGGCAGGTTGTCCTTGACCGGCACGGTGTCGAGGTGGCCGGCGAGCACGACGCGCTGCGGGCGGCCGAGGTCGGTCCGCGCGAGCACGACGTTGCCGTCCCGCTCGACGTGCAGGTGGCCGCAGCCCCGCAGCCGCGCCTCGACGAGGTCGGCGATGTGCGCCTCGTCGCCGCTGACCGACTCGACGTCGACGAGCTGCGCGGTGACGCCGGCCGCGTCCGCGGTCAGGTCGAGCCGGTCCATCAGTCGCCCACCGTCCCGTCGGTCTGCTCCCTGAGGATGTCGAGGTGACCCACGTGGCGTGCGGTCTCCTCGATCATGTGCAGGTAGAGCCAGCGCAGCGAGCACCGGCCCATGTCCTCCTCGGGGAACGTGTCGTCCAGCGAGTAGCCGGCCGCGGTCCCGCGCGAACGCGCGCACTCGGCCTCGTACTCCGCGATCACGGCGGCGAGCGTCTCGCCGGGCCCGAGATCGAACTCCTCGTCGTCGGTCGCGGGCCGCGGCGGCAGCTCGGCGTCCGGCCGCTGTGCGAGCCCGGTCTGGAACCAGCCCAGCTCCACCCAGCGCAGGTGCTTGACGATCCCGCCGACGGTCGTCGCGGACGGCACCAGCCTGCGGCGCGCGCCCTCGTCGGAGACGCCGCCCGCCTTGCGCACCACCGCGGCGCGGTAGTCGTCGAGGAACGCCTCGAGCGCCGCGCGTTCACCGGCCTCGCCGGCGGCGTCGATACGCGGCCACACCGACGCCATCAGTCGGCCACGCCGTGCGCGCGCAGGATCTCGTTCAGCTGCAGCTTGTCGTGCGTGCCGCCCTCGGGGAGCCGCTTCAGCACGAGCAGGCAGGGCATGCCGAACTCGCCGCCGGCGAAGCTGCGGGTGCGTGAGGACGGCACGACGACCGACCACGGCGGCACCTCGCCGCGCGGCAGCTCGTCGCCGCTCTCGGCGTCGTACACCCGCGTCGTCTTGGTGAGCACGCAACCCGCGCCGAGCTTGGCGCCGCGGCGAACCCGGGCGCCGTCGACCACGATGCACCGCGAGCCCACGAACGCGTCGTCCTCGACCACGACGGGCACGGCGTTCGGCGGTTCCAGCACGCCGCCCAGGCCGACGCCACCGGAGAGGTGCACGTTCCTGCCCACCTGCGCGCACGAGCCGACCGTCGCCCAGGTGTCGACCATCGTCCCGGCGTCGACGTAGCCGCCGATGTTGACGAAGCTCGGCATCACGACGACGCCGGGCGCGAGGTACGAGCCCCAGCGGACGACCGCACCGGGCACGACCCGCGCCTCCCCGAGGTTCGACTTGACGGGCACGCGGTCGTGATAGCGGAACTCGCCGGCTTGCGACTCGGTCATGTCGAGCACCTTGAACGACAGCAGGATCGCCCGCTTCGCCCGCTCGTCGACGACGACGTCGTCGGTCGCCGCGTCGACCCACGCGACGCGAGCGCGACCGGCGTCGAGCTCGTCGACGGCAGCGACGACGGTCTTGCGGACGTCGGGGTCGGACCCGTCGAGGGTGCTGCGCCGGTCCCACAGCTCGTCCAGGACAGCAGGAAGATCGCTCATCCGCCCGAGCCTACGGGAGGGCGGGTGCCCGGGTGCTTGGGTGTCGGACGCGGGCCACGGCGTCGCCTACGTATCCTGCCCGCAGTGGGCGAGGCGACGACGAAACCGCGGGCGCACGGGGGACGGCCCGTGCGCCGTTCTCGTCGTGTGTGGCTGCCGCTCGGGGTGCTCGTCCTCACGCTGGCCGGGTTCGTGGCGGCGTGCACGGGCCACACGGTCAAGCGGGCGCTCGCGCCGGAACACTGCACGGCGCGTACGGCCGGCGGCGGCGAGGTGGACGTCGACCCGAGCCAGGCCGAGATCGCGACCACGATCGTCGCCGTGGCGATCAAGCTGGGCGTGCCCGCCCGCGCCGTGACGGTCGCGCTCGCCACGGCCGAGCAGGAGTCGAAGCTGCAGAACCTCGACTACGGCGACCGCGACTCCGTGGGCGTGTTCCAGCAGCGGCCGTCGCAGGGCTGGGGGCCGCGGGAGAGGCTGCTCGACCCCGCGTACGCGTCCGCCCGGTTCTACCTCGCGCTGGCGAAGGTGCACGGGTGGGAGACGATGCCGATCCACGTCGCCGCGCAGCATGTGCAGCGCAGCGCCTACGGCCCGGCGTACCAGCAGCACGAGGCCATGGCGGAGGTGCTCGCCACCGCGCTGACGGGCCGCGCGGGCACGAACGGGTTCACCTGCCTGCTGCGGCCGAGGCGCATGGCGACGACGGCGGCGGCGGTGTCGGTGCGGGTGCGCCGCGACTGGGGACCCCGGGCCGTGGCCGCCGCGCCCGGCGGCGTCGTCGTGCGGCTTGGTCGCGCGGCCCCGGGGCGGCACACGCTCGCCATGTCGTACTGGCTGGTGGCGCGGGCGGACTCGCTCGGGTTCAAGACGGTGTCCAGGGGCGGCTGGCAGTGGCGCGCCCGCGACGGGTCGCGGAAGTGGCACGCCGCCCAGGTCGCCGACCCGCCGGCCCAGGTCGTCGCCCAGTTCCAGCCGAAGCCGGCCGCCTCGTCCTCCCCCTGACGCCGCCGGGTCAGCTCGGCGGCAGCGAGGTGGGCGGCTGCGCGACCCTGATCTCGGCGGCGGAGGCGAACCCGCCCACCCCGGCGGTCGCGGTCAGCCGCACGTACCGGGCCGAGCGTTCGGGCCAGCTCGCGAACTTGGTGGACGTCGTGGCCGCCCAGTTGCCGGAGGCGACCGGCGTGTACGTACTGCCGTCGTCGCTGACGGAGACGTCGTACGCGGTCATCATGCCGTTGCTGCCGTCGAGTCGCGGCTGGTAGCTGAGCCCGTTCACCGAACGCTGCCCGCCGAGGTCGAGCGTGATCGACTGCGGCAGCGGCGCGTGCGGCTGGAACTCCGAGTGCCAGTACGTCTCCGGACGGTCGTCCACGGCACGGCTCGCGTCGAACGTGTAGCCGCGGTAGTTGGCGGTGTGCGCGGTCGTGGCCGTCGCGCTGACGTCGGCCTGCGGCACGAACTGCGGCGTCGGCCCCGACGGCGTCACCGCGACGTCGTCGAACTGGGCGCGGTCCCAGCCGCTGACCGCCAGACCGGCCTGGCCCGCCGTGTGGGCGCGGTCGCGGACCTCGCCGACCTGGGCGCCGTCCACGAGCACCGTGATCTGGTCACCGCGGAACCGGAGGGCGACCTGGTGCCAGCTGTCCGGGTCGAACGCCGCCCGTCCCGCCGCCAGCCGCGTGGTGTGCACGGCGTGCGGCGCACAGGCGGAGCAGTCCGTCCCGCGTGCGGCGCTCACCGACGTGCCGCTGGCGTCCTGGCCTAGCAGCTGCCAGCTGCCGTCGTGCATGAGCCGCAGCCGGTAGCCCGACACCGCGCCGGGGTCCTTGCGTTCGACCCGTCCCCACAGCTCCACGTAGCGGCTGTTCTCCGGCAGCACGTCGGTCCGAACGGTGTAGTCGCCCCACCAACGGGGATCGCCGAAGACGGTAGACGGGTCGGTGTTGCCCCGGCCGTTCCACGCGATCGGCTGCGTCGACACGACCTGCTCGTAGCACGTGCCGGCGCGACCGTTCCTGCACGGCTCGGTCTGGAACGCGCCGTTGACGTCGGAGAAGTAGCGGGCCAGCTGCTCCGGCCGGTAGCCGTCGAAGTTCTCCTGGAACGGCACCGGCAGCTGCTCGCCCGCGGACGCGCTCGGGCGGGCGAGGCCCTTGTGCCCGGGCATCGTCGTGAACGTGTAGACGTGCCCGGGCTGTAGCGTCGCCTGGTACGAGCCGCCGGCGGGATCGACGTCGCCGACGTGCACGAAGTAGTCGGACTGGTTCGTGGACGTGAGATCGGTCGCCCACTCGTGCACCGTGCCGTCCGAGAGCCCGCCCGTGGTGGCGACCCGGACCGTCGTCGGCTCGGTCGCGTCCATCGTCTCGACGACCGTCGTGTGGTCGCCGGAGTCCGGTGACCGCAGGCTCACGTAGCTCGCGCCGCCGTCGAGGTAGCCGCTGCCGCTGTCGAGGTACCGCCAGCCCGGCTCGGTGAACTGGGTGGTCTGCGCGATCGACCAGATGCTGCTGCCGATGCTGTAGTACCCGGACCACGGCCATTCCGCGAGCATCAGGCCGGTGTCCGCGATCGGCAGGTCGGGGTACCACGCGGCGATGAGCGACCAGTAGATGTGCGCCGTCATGCGGCCGTCGAGGTAGTCGCGGTTGAGGGACCGGGCTATCGGCCCGGCCCCGACGTCGTGCGCCTCCGAGCTCGTCTCGCTGTCCCACAACGGCATGTCGAGCGCCTGCGCGTCCGCGCTGCTCGGGCAGTGCTGGTAGAGCGTGCGCGCCGTGCACGAGTCGTGCGCCCCCGCGACGTCGACGGCCTCGGCGAAGGCCGGGTCCTGGCGCAGCGCGGTGCCGACGCTCCAGTTCTGGTACTGGTCGGCGGCCACGATCCGCACGTTCGGGTACGACGTGGCGAGAGCCTGGTCGAGCTGCTCGTACCAGCCCTTGTCGAAACCGCTCTCGTTCCAGCCACCGACGTAGTCGACGGAAAGCCCGTGGCGCTGGGCACAGCCGAGCCAGGACTTGATGTAGTCGATGTTGTCGCGGCTCCAGAACCCGCCGCTGAAGTAGCCGGGTGCGCCCCACTCCAGCCCGTACAGCTTGATGTTCGGGTTGCGCGCCTTCGCCTCCTCCATGAGCCACCACTCGTAGCCGCGGTCGCAGTCGAGGTCTCCCGGCGCGCGCATGTGGCTGGGCTCGGCGCCGTCGGTCGAGTCGGTGTCGCCGCCGATCTCCACCTTGAGGACCTGCATCGCGGCGCCGTAGCCGGGCTTGAACAGGTAGTCGAGGATCTGGCTGCGCTCCGGGTCCGGGTAGTCGTACAACAGCCTGGACGACGCCCCCGCGCTGAGCCCGCCGATCCCGTCGAAGGTCCGGCCGGCGCTCTGCCCGTCGACGTTGATCGTCGCGTCCGTGGCCGCGCCCGCCGTGCCCGGGCCGGAGACGGCGGTGACGCCGAGCAGCAGGCCCGTCACCACGACGAGACGAGTCAGTATCCGGAGGCTGGCCATTGCGTACCCCGTCCATGTCGACGCGCTGCAGACGACTCCGTGACCGCGCCGCCGGTCATCGCGAGCATGCCGAGCCGGGCCACGGATCGCAATCGGTTCCGCACGTTCCGCACACAGCGTGGTCAGAGGTCAGGCGCCTATCGCTGTGCGTGTACGCCGAGGATCGGCCGGGCGAGGCTCAGCCGAGGGAGGCGAGCCGCGCGCAGGCGGCGTCGACACGCTCGTCGGTGGCGGTCAGCCCGACCCGGACGTGCCGGGCGCCCCGGGCCCCGTAGAAGTCCCCGGGCGCGACCAGGACCCCCGCCCCGGCCAGCGCGGACACCGTCGGCCAGCAGTCCTCGTCGCGCGTGACCCACAGGTACAGGCCCGCCTCCGAGTGGTCGACGCGGAAGCCGGCCGCGGTGAACGCCGCACCCAGCCGCGCGCGGCGGGACGCGTACCGCTCGCGCTGCGCGTCCACGTGCGCGTCGTCGCGCAGCGCCGCCGTCATCGCGGCCTGCACCGGCGTCGGGACCATGAACCCGGCGTGCCTGCGTACCTCGAGCAGCTCCCCGACGAGGTCCGGGTCACCTGCGACGAAGCCCGCACGGTAGCCGGCGAGGTTGGAGCGCTTCGACAGCGAGTGCACCGCAAGCAGCCCCTCGTGGGACCCGCCCGACACGCTCGGGTGCAGCACCGACACCGGCGCGACGTCCCAGCCCAGCTCGACGTAGCACTCGTCGCTCGCGAGCACCGCGCCGCGTTCGCGGCACCACGCCACGACCTTCGCGAGGTGCTCGGCGGGCAGCACCCGGCCGTGCGGGTTCGCCGGCGAGTTCACCCACACCAGCCGCACCCGACGCGGCCCGAGCGGGACCAGGCCGTCGCTTGCCACGACGTCCGCGCCGGCGAGCCGCCCGCCGACGTCGTACGTCGGGTATGCCAGCTCGGGGATCACGACCACGTCGGAGGGACCGAGGCCCAGCTGCGCGGGCAGGCCGGCCACGATCTCCTTGCTGCCGACGGTCGGCAGCACCGCGGCCGGGTCGGCGTCCGCGACCCCGAGCCGGCGCCGCAGCCAGTCGGCGGCCGCCTCGCGCAACTGCGGCGTCCCGTACGTCGTCGGGTAGCCGGGCGCGTCCTCGGCCGAACGCAGCGCCGCCCGTACGACGTCGGGCACCGGGTCGACCGGCGTCCCGACGGACAGGTCGACGATGCCGCCGGGATGCGAGCGGGCACGCTCCTTGTACGGGACCAGCCGGTCCCACGGGAAGACCGGCAGCCGGCCGGAGACCGGCTGCGGGACGCGCGTGCGCCCCGCGCTCACTCCGCGGGCGCCTGCGGAGGCAGCGCCGCGACGATCGGGTGGTCCTTGTCGATCTTGCCGACCTTGGACGCGCCGCCGGGCGAGCCGATGTCGTCGAAGAAGTCGACGTTCACCTTGTAGTACTCGGCCCACTGCTCGGGGGTGTCGTCCTCGTAGTAGATGGCCTCCACCGGGCACACGGGCTCGCAGGCGCCGCAGTCCACGCACTCGTCCGGATGGATGTAGAGCATCCGATTGCCCTCGTAGATGCAGTCCACCGGACACTCGTCGACACAAGCCCGGTCGAGCACGTCGACACAGGGTTGCGCGATGATGTACGTCACTGCGATCCTCCTCGTCCGAAGCCGACCGACAAGGCTGTGAACCCGTCGTCGGCCCGCCGCATTCCGCGGCGACATCAGGGCGACGTTGCCCGGTACTTTGGCAAACCCGAGCCTATCTCCCCGGCACGGGAAAGGATGAGCAGGCGGCGTGGTCCGGATCACAGGCGAGCACGTCGGACGCCGCGTCACGGTACGCAGCCGGACGCCGTCCGGCTCGGCCACCGACGTCGTCGGCGACCTCGTCGGGTACGACGACGGCACGCTGCGCGTCCGCGACCGCGACGGCGTCGAGCACGCCGTCGCCCTCGCCGACCTGATCGCCGGCCATCCCGTGTCCGCGCGTCCCGCGCCGGGCCGGGTCGTGCAGCTCGAGCGCGTCGCGGCCGCCGGCTGGCCGGCCGTCGACACCGAGCCGCTCGGCGAGTGGCTGCTGCGCGCCGCCGGCGGCTTCACCAGCCGGGCCAACTCGGCCCTCGCGATCGGAGCTTCCGGGCTGCCGTTCCCGGCCGCCGCTGAACGGGTCCGCGCCTGGTACGCCGAACGCGGCCTGCCAGGGCGTGCGGCAGTGGTGCTGCCGTCGCCTGAGGACGATGCGTTCGCCGCGGCCGGCTGGACACCGCGGGACGCGGTGCTCGTCCAGACCGCCGACGTCGCAGGGGTGCTGGACGCGCTGCCGCCGTCGCCGGTCCGGGCGGACGTGCGTCCCGAGCCGTCCGACGGCTGGCTCGCCCGCTACACCGCGCGCGGGCAGGTCACGGCGGAGGGCCGCGAGGTGCTCACCGGCGGGCCGCGCGTCGGCTTCGCGCACGCCGGGGACGGCGCCGAGCCGCCGGGGATCGGCCGCGGCGTCGTCGTGGCCGACTGGCTGGGGGTCTCCGCGATCGAGGTCGACCCCGGCGCGCGCGGCCGCGGCTACGGCAAGGCGGTCACCCGCGCGCTGTTCGAGTGGGGCGCGGCGAACGGAGCGCGTCGCGCGTACCTCCAGGTGGAGTCGGGCAACCGGCCGGCGGTCGCGCTCTACGCGGCGCTCGGCCTCCGCACCCACCACCGCTACCGCTACCGGTTCGCACCCGGGTAGGCACGCTCGTCTCGGTCAGGTCGTCGACCAGCCGCCGTCGACGGCGACCACCTGGCCGGTGACCCGGCTGCCGTCCGGGCCGAACAACCAGGACACGGCCGCGGCCACGTCGGCCGGGGCGGTCCAGGTGCCGTCGGGCATCCGCGCGGCGACGGCGGCGTACGTCTCCTCGGACGCCCACCCGGTGTCGCACGGGCCCGGGTCGACGCAGTTGACGGTGATGCGGCGTGGGGCGAGCGAGCGGGCGAGGGTCGCGGTCATCTGGTGGACCGCGCCCTTCGACACGGCGTACGGGATCTCGTCCGGCATCCCCTCGTGGTACTGCCCTGACGTGAACGTCACCAGCCGGCCGGGACGGTCGCCGTCGCGTGCGGCGTACGCCTTCGCCAGCAGCACGATGCTGCGGACGTTCACCGCGAAGCACAGGTCGAGCTCGGCCGCCGTCGCCTCGGCCAGCGGGTACGGGCTGCTGCGGGCGTGCACGGCCGCGAGCGCGTCCAGCCCGCCGTGCCCGGCGTGGACGGCGTCGAGCACCCGCTGCGGCTCCGCGGGATCGGCGAAGTCACCCGCCAGCTCGGTGACGACCGCACCCAGCTCACGGCACTCGGCCGCGACCGCCTTCGCGCCGCCCTCGTCGGCGTGCCAGGGCATCTCGGCGTCGAACGGCGCCCAGGAGTGCAGCACGAGGTCGTAGCCGTCCCGCGCGAGCCGCCGGGCGACGGCCGCGGCGATGCCGCGCCGCCTGCTTGTGCCGGTCACCAGCGCCACCGGCCGGGTCAAGGCTCAGCCTTCCTCGGGTGCCAGTGTGCGGTACCTGCCGCCGTAGTGGAGCAACGGCAGGACCGGACCGTCCCTGCCGACGGCGCTCAGCACGTCGCCGAGCACGATCGTGTGGTCGCCGCCGTCGTAGACCGCCCTCGTGCGGCACTCGAGCACGCCGATCGCGTCGCCCAGCACCGCGGCGCCGGTGGTCTCGCCGCGGGTGAACGGAGTCGCGGCGAGCTGGTCGTCCAGCGGCCGGCCGCGGCTCGCGAACCAGCGGCTGGTGGTCTCCGCGCCCTCGCCGAGGATCGACACGGCCCACCGCCCAGAGCTCAGCACGGCGTCGTGGAACCGCGCCACCTTCTCGGCGCAGAACAGCACCAGGAGGGGGTCGAGCGACACGGACGTCAGCGAGTTCACCGTCATGGCGTGGTCGACGCCGTCGGCCCTGGTGGTCACGACCGCGATACCGGTGGCGAACCGGCCGACGACCCGGCGGTACGCGTCCGTGTCGACGCCGATGCCGGGGACGGTGCCGTCCGGCGGCCCCGCGAGTGGATGCGATCTCACGACAGCACGCTATCTACCCCGTTTCGCCGGTGCGGTACCACGGCAGCAGCACGACGCCGAGCACGAACCCCGCGGCGGCGCTCGCGAGGTATCCGTAGCCGATCCAGTCGCCGGTGATGGCGAAGTCGCCCTCGGGACGACCCAGCGTCAGCACGAGCACCGCGAAGAGCCAGCCGAGGGCGGGCGCGAGCGCGTACGGCCGCGACATGGTGAGCCGTCCCGCGCCCTGGGCGACGGCGAGGTTGACGACGCCCGCGCCGATGACGCCCACCGGCAGACCGGCGACCCGCAGCGGGTACAGGAACGACTCCAGCACACCCAGCACGGCGCCGAGCAGCACCAGCAGCACGCCGAGCGCCACCGCCACCACCGACGACCACGACACGACGGCAGAGCCTAGTCGGTCGGCCCGTGCGGTCCGCCGCCGAAGCGGTCGACCGAGGACGCCCATGGGTTCCAAATGATCATGTTAACGTGATCGACCGGTGCTTCACACGACGTGCAACTCGTGTGAAGCCACCGTTCGTCGTGTGAAGCTCCGGAGCCGCCATGTGAAGTGCGGCGGCGCCAT